>NZ_JBFAYB010000008.1:0-182382 GCF_040681075.1 Streptomyces sp. NPDC051907
CGGCCCACCCCGGCGTCCCCCGCCGCGGCAGACCGACCCCCACCCGCGCCGGGGGCGCTCTCCGGCCGTGATGCCGTGCTGACGACGACGGACGCAACGGCTTCCACGAGTATGCGAGCCAAGGGCCGCTGCGGCCCCGTCAGCTCTCTCCCGGGCTGGGGGCCTGGCACAGTGCCCAGATGATGAAACCGTTGACGGCGATCAGCACCATCGCCCAGAACGGCGCGTAGGGGAGCCACAGGAAGTTCGCGACCATCGCGACTCCGGCCAGGAACACGCCGACGACCCGTGCCCACGTGGCTCCCTGGAAGAGGGCGACGCCGGCAAGAGTGATCACGAGGCCCAGGATGAGATGGATCCAGCCCCATGCGGTCAGATCGAACTTGAAGACGTAGTTGCGGGTCGCGACGAACACATCGTCGTTGGCGATGGCGGCGATGCCCGCGAAGAGGGCCATGAGGCCGCCGAAGATCATGAGGATGGAGGCAAAGACCAGCCATCCGCTGCCGGTGCCGGCCTTCGCTGAACTCTGCGCCGCGGCGCCTGACCGGGCACCGCTCACATGACTGGTCATGAAACGCTCCTTGGTGTCGTGCGGCCCCACGAAACCGGGCGCTCTCGCGTTCGGCTGGTCGGGTTACTTCCAATTTCAACCCCCGGTGCCGACTTCGCATCTTGGAATGTATGCACACCCCTGTCCGGCGCCGCCTCGAATTTCTCGCAGCCTTGGGCTCCGGGGGGCTCAGGAGTGCGATCGCTGGGACCGGCCGCCGATGCCCTGGCGGTCGGCCGTCTGCGCCATGGCATGGCGGGCCGGGTCGGTGAACGCCCGCTCCACCGACTCGCGCAGCAGGTCCAACTCGGTGCGTACCGCCGGAAGATGCTCTGGCGGCAGAGTCTCGAGAAGGCTGTCGAGCAGGGCGCGCAGGCGCCGGCAGATCTGCAGGGACGACGCACCGTAGTCGCGGATCTCGGAGACGGCGAGCTGGAGGTAGTCCTCCCAGTCGCGTCCCTGCAGCACGAGCCGTGGCCGGCCGTGGTCGTCGGCCAGCACATAGCGGCCAGGGAGCTGCTTGCCGCCTACCACGGTGAGGAACGACTCGATGTGGTTGAGCACCTGAACGGCGGTCGTGGGGTCGTTGACCGCGGGGGAGAGGGCGCGGATGGCGATGTCGACGAGAATGCGCAGGGCGAAGGCGGGGTCCTGCTCGATGGTTCGTTCGGCGCCCAGGGCGATGAGACCGGCCACCTGCTGGGGATCGGGCGCGGAGGTGCCGCCGTGGACCTCGACCAGGACGGCGCCGGGCGGCACGAAGTCCCCGACCAGGTGGGGCACGACGAAGGTGCAGTCATGGCGGGCGGCGGCGGCGACCAGTCCAGCTGTGTGGAACGCCTGGATGGCGCCGCCGTGAGGCGAGCGGACCGGGGTCACCGGGTCGTGCGTCGGCACGGCTCCACCGTCCTGTGGCGCGGATGCGTGGACCTTCGCGGTCGCGCGGACGAAGACGTTCGCTCCCATGCGCCCGACGAGATCGGCGATGGCCACCGGTCGGAGGTTGTGCGTGAAACGATTGAGGTAGATCAGCAGGAGCAGAAGGCTGATGCTCACGGCCACGCCGGCGAAGGTGACCCCGAGGTCTGGCACCGAGTTCGACTCGATGCTTCTCAGCAGGGAGAAGGCGAACGCGAATGTGCCGGTGAAGGTGGCCAGTACGGATTTCTGCAGCCGGTCTCTGTACCACAGACGCATATACCTCGGGGAGAGCGTTCCGGTTGCCTGCTGAATGACGAGAACGCCGATCGTCACGACGAATCCCAGCAGCGCCACCATCGCCCCGACAATGGCGCTGAGAACACCGCTCGCCGTGGTCGCGGAGTACCGCCAGACACTGGGCGGCCAGTCCGCCCTGTCGGCGGCGATGGCGCATTCGGCAAGAGTGACGCCCAGCACGATTCCGAAAAGCGGCACAATCCACAGACTGGCTTTCACGTACTGCCGCAGTCGGAACACGGAGGACCAGGACATCGTCGTTCGCACGCCTCGCCCCTTCCCTGGCGGCATCCGGAGCTCCGGGGTGCGGCAGCACGCGCGGGTTCCGCTTGCCGGCTCGGGACCGTCTTCATTTCACGGTAAGGCCACCGTAAGGCCAGGCGCGGACGCGTGCAGCGGCAGGCGCAGCCCCTCTGCCGCCGCATCGCTCAGCAGGACCGACAGGAGCCGTCCACGTAAGCTGGTCGGGTGACGTCGGCTCCGCCGCCGCTTGCAGCGTGACGCGCTTCAGCTGTCCGCGCGAGACCTGCGAGGGCCCGCGAGGACCTGCGAGTCGTCCGAGTCGCGCAGTCCGCTGGATCGGCCCTGAGGCAAGGGGACGCTCGATGGACGCATACCCGCTGATCGAGAATCACGGCCTGATCGGCGATCTTCAGACGGCCGCCCTGATTTCGACCGACGGGACCGTCGACTGGTTCTGTTGTCCACGCTTCGACTCGCCCAGTGTCTTCGGCTCCCTGCTGGACAGGGAGAAGGGCGGGCACTTCAGTATCAGGCCGGCTCACAAGACGTACGCGACGAAACAGCTGTACTTTCCCGACACCGCCATTCTCGTGACGCGTTTCATGACCGAGTCCGGCACCGGCGAAGTAGTCGATTTCATGCCGGTGACCGGGACGGAGGCAACCGACCGCCACCGCCTGGTCCGCATGCTGCGCTGTGTACGCGGCAGCATGACGTTCGAGGGGGACATCGCCCCCCGGTTCGACTACGGCCGCAAGCCTCACGAGCTGCACATCACCGAGCACGGAGCGGTGTTCAGCTCGGAGGGACTGCAACTGGCCGTGCACGCCGTTCGTGAGCCGGAGGACGAGCGGTTGCTGAACCTGATGTCGGGGGACAAGGATCTGCATGTCTCCCTGACTCTGCAAGCCGGCCAGCAGCGCGGTGTGATCATGGAGTCGGCGCCCGACGGACCGCCTCATGAAATCCGCGTCGAGGAATACCAGCGGCTCTTCGAGGAGACGATCCACTTCTGGCGGTCATGGCTGGACCAGTCGCTCTACTCGGGGCGCTGGCGAGAGGCGGTGGAACGTTCGGCGGTGACGCTGAAGCTGATGACGTACGCCCCCAGCGGGGCCCTCGTCGCTGCTCCCACCGCCGGCCTGCCGGAGCAGCTCGGCGGCGAGCGCAACTGGGACTACCGGTTCACCTGGATCCGCGACGCCTCCTTCTCGGTGTACGCCCTGCTGGGGCTGGGCTTCAAGGAAGAGGCGACGGCGTTCATCGGCTGGCTGCGCGACCGGGTGAAGGAAGAGGCGGCCGGCGGCGACACCGACACGGGACCGCTGAACATCATGTACCGGGTCGACGGCTCCTCCGACCTGGCGGAGGAGACGCTGGAGCACTGGGAGGGGTACGAAGGGTCCGCCCCCGTGCGCATCGGCAACGGAGCCGCGAGCCAGCTGCAACTGGACATCTACGGCGAAGCGCTGGACAGCATCTACTTCGCGCACGAGCGCGGTATCCAGCTCGACACCCGGGGCTGGTCCTCACTGCACACGCTCCTGGACTGGCTCGTCGACCACTGGGACCAGCCCGGCGAGGGACTGTGGGAGACCCGCGGCGGCCGCAAGGACTTCACATACGGGCGGGTGATGTCCTGGGTCGCCTTCGACCGGGCCCTTCGGCTCTCGGCCGCGAGCGGCCGTCCCGCGGCCCGCGAGCGCTGGGCGGCAGAGCGCGACGGCATCTACGAACAGGTGCTGACCAAGGGATGGGATCCCGGGCGCGGGGCGTTCGTGCAGCACTACGGCAGCGACGTCCTGGACTCGGCGTTGCTGCGGATGCCGACGGTGGGTTTCATCACCCCGGACGACCCGATGTGGCAGTCCACCCTGGAGGCCATGGACCGTGAGCTGGTCAGCGACAGCCTCGTCTACCGCTACAATCCCGAGGCATCGCCCGACGGGCTGCGCGGCTCCGAAGGGACCTTCTCCCTGTGCACGTTCATGTACGTCGACGCCCTGGCACGGGCCGGGCGGACCAACCAGGCCAGGCTGGTGCTGGAGAAGATGCTCACCTACGCCAACCACCTGGGCCTGTACTCCGAGGAGATCGACCTGACGGGTCGACAGCTGGGGAACTTCCCCCAAGCCTTCACCCACCTGGCGTTGATCGACGCGGCGATCACTCTGAACGCACACCTCAACCGGTCGTGCGACGGCGGGACGTAGCCCGGAAGGCGCGCGTGCGAGGCTCACCGCGCGGAGACCGACCGGGGCTCACCGCGTGGAGCGGGCCGGGGCTCACCGCGTGGAGCGGGCCGGGCCGAGCAGTACGACGCTGTCGCCTTCCTGCGGAGTGACCGCCTGCTTCTCGGTCACCGGATCCAGCCTGTTGTCGGCCCGCACCACGAACAGGGTGTCGTGCTCAGGCGGCACGGGGGACGCGGCGGGCTGCACCAGGAACCGGGCGCCCTGCTCGTAGCGGTCGGCCAGGATGTGACGGACCAGGGAGCGGCCGAAGAGGATGTCCCCGCCGGTGTAGGGAGCGACCACACCGTGGCTCTCGTGCGGGGGCCCCACCCGGTATACGGGGCCCTCGACATTGTCCTGCATCACCACTGAGGCGAGCGCGTTGAAATCGTCGTCGTCGGTGGCCAGGAACACCGCGGTCACGCCCTCCAGCCGGGCCCCGGGGTTGGTCGCGGTGGCCAGCAGATCGCCGGTGGCCAGTTCGATTCCCTCGTCCTTGATCCGCTGCCGCTCCTCGTCGAGGCCGGCCCACATCAGCACGTCCAGCCCGGCAGACCGCAGGGCCCTGCCCAGGTCGACCACCCATGGCTCGCCGCCCACCAGGAGGATCCGTGTGCCTGCCGGTTTGACGATGCCCAACCGCCGGGCGACGGGCGTCGCGGTCAGGGCGTACAGCAGGACGGTGCCCACGATCACCAGAAAGGTCACCGGGAGGATCTTGGACGCTCCGTCCACCCCCTGGTCGACGAGACTGGACGCGAAGGTCGACGCCGTGGCGGCCGCGACGATGCCGCGGGGGTCCATCCAGCCGATGAAGGCCCTCTCCCCTCTGGACAGTCCCGTGCCCGTGGTGGAGGCGAAGGCCACCAGCGGACGCACCACCAGGACCAGGATCGCGATGAGGCCCAGTCCGGGAAGGAGCACGGGCGCCAGCGACGCCGGGGTCACGGTGGCGGAGATGGAGACGAACAGCAGACCGATGATCAGCTGGACCAGGGTCTCGAAGAAGGGGCGCCGGGCAGGCATGTCGAAGCCGCGGATGTTCGTCACGGCGAGTCCGGTGACGATGGCGGCGATGAGCCCGGTGTCGTCCCGGACGATGTCGCAGCCCGCGGAGACGGTGATCACCGTGGCCAGTTGCGCCAGTGTGCCGAGCGTCTCGCCGAGCCGCAGGGTGCGCAGTGTCAGCCACAGCAGTGCGGTTCCCACCGCCCCGCCGACCAGGCCCACGGCCATGCTGATGGCGAACTGGCCCAGCTGGTAGCCCCGTCCGATGTCGACCTGGTGCGTGGTGGCGATGGCGTGGAACACGAGCGCGCCGAGGATGCCGCCGATCGGGTCGGTCAGCGTCCCCTCCCAGATGAGGATGCGGCGCACCTTGTCGGTCGGCCGGACGAAGTCCAGCAGCGGTCCCACCACGGTGGGCCCGGAGACCACGAGGATCACGCCGAGCATCGAGGCCACCCTCAGGGGCATGTCGAACATGGCGGGCGCCACGCCGGCGGTGACGAAGAACGTGAGAAGGACGCCGAGCAGCAGCAGCCTCCCCACGATCCACCGGGTCTGGCCTTTGAGCTTGCGCAGGTTGAGGCCCAGACCGGCGTCGTAGAGGATGACCGCGACGGACAGCGACACGATGACGGAGAAGTTCTGCCCCATCAGCTGGTCCGGGTGGACGACGTCCGTCATCGCCCCCGCGGCGAACCCGGCGGGAAGGAGCAGGATGAGGGCGGGCACGCGGAGCTTGCTCGCCAGGATCTGCGACCCGGTCGCGAGGATCACGGTCAGCGCGATCCCGAGAAGGATCTCGTCGTCGGTCACATCGGCTCCCTTCGTCGTCGCCCGGCCGCTGGAGTCGGAGCGAGGCGGGGCAGCGGGGCCAGAGTCCTGGCGGTCCTGGCGCGGTCGCGGGGTTCAGCCGGGGTCAGGGGGGAGTCAGCCGCTCCCCGGGGCGGCGTCCCGATCCGCGCTGCTCCTTCGCAGATCGGTGTCGCTGAGCTCTTCCAGCTCGCCGTGGGTGTCCAGCCAGTACAGCAAGCCGACGGCCGGGAAGACGATCACAGCGGCCACGAGCGTCACGACCGCCAGCCAGGTCAACGTGGCGGACGAGCCCGCGGCTTCGGCCACGGTCAGCGAGGTGGGGATGAGGTACGGCCGCTGGGCCATGCCCCAGGCGACGACGGCCGAGGCGACGACGGCGACGGCTGTGACGCGGGCCCAGTCGCCGGGCGTCCGCAGAAGCAGCCAAGCGGTGGCGAGCGCGGCAGCCGCCGACAGGATGACGAAGGCCAGCCCCACGCCGTGGGTGAGCCCGTGCCACACATGGGGGGCGTCGCCGTGGGTGACGAAGAGCGTGACGACGCCCGCCACCGCGATCGCGGCCAGGCTGGCCAGCGCCCGCCACCGGAAGTAGGGCACCAGGTCGGGGGCGTCGAAGCGGCGTGCGTCCCCGGCGAGGAACACCGCTCCGAGGAAGGCCGTGGTCGCGATGGCGAGGATCCCGAACAGGATGGACGTGGGGTTGGACCAGGCGTCCGCCGACGCCTCCGTGCCCGGCGCCACCCGGCCCGAGGCGACCCCGCCGACGGCGGCCCCGAGGAAGAACGGCGTCACGAGCGAGGCCACGGCGAAGACGGCGCCGTAGAGGCGCCGGCCGACGAGCCGCTGGGCGGCCTTGCGGAAGGCGAAGCCGGCGCCGCGCAGGACCATGCCCACCGCGGCGAGCGCCAAGGGGAGCCACATCGCGGAGAACACGGTCTGGAAGAGCGTCGGGAAGCCGGTCCACATGATGACGAAGATGAAGATCAGCCAGACGTTGTTGACCTCCCAGACGGGGGCCATGGCGTGGTCGATGAGCCACCTGGGACGCCTGCCGCGTTCCGCTCCTCCGGCCGTCAGATCCCAGAAGCCGGCTCCGTAGTCGGTGCCGCCCGCGCAGGCGTACGCGGTCACGGCGAGCAGCAGCACTACGGCGATCAGATCGGCGATCACGGTCGGCCGTCCCCGGACGGGGCGGCTCCGCTGCCGCCGGCTGAGGCGCCGTCGCCTGCGGGCACGGGCGTCCGCGGCCCGTAGGGGCTGTCCGTCTCCGGCGCGTCGCCGCGGCGCCCGGCTGCCTCCTGTTCGTCGGCCAGTCGCCAGCGGGTGCGCATCTTGAGCAGGACGGCGAGGAGCGAGCCGAAGATGAACACGTACACCACGATCACGACGCCGAGCATGATCCACAGACTGCTGGAGCGGGTCGAGGTCACTGCTTCGGCGACTCTCATGTTCTGGTAGACGATCCAGGGCTGGCGTCCCACCTCGGTGGCGATCCAGCCGCATTCGACGGCCACCACGGAGGCGACGCCCGCGCAGGCCGCGCTGCGGTAGAACCACTTGGAGGCGGGCAGCCGACGGTGTCGCAGCCAGACCAGGCCGTACCAGAGCGCGAGCAGCACCAGTACGCTCCCGATCACGACCATCAGATCGAAGGCCCAGTGGGCGATGGTCGCCTGAGTGGCCGTCGGACGCTGGTCCGCCGGGACCGACGTCAGTCCCACCACCTTGGTGTTCGGGCTGAAGCCGGCCAGGATGGAGTCGAGCAGCGGGACCTTGATGCCGCCCGACACGGATCCGTCAGGGTGCAGGCGCCCGAACAGGTACTCGGGGACTCGGGTGTCGGTCTCCCACACGATTTCCAAGGCGGCGAACTTCACCGGCTGCTTGTGGAACACCGACCGGGCGATGGAGTCGCCCAGCACGAACTGCACCGGTGTGGCCACCGCCGCGATGGTGAAGGGAACGGCGAATCCGAGCCGGTGGTAGCGGTCACGGCGCCCGCGCAGCCAGCCCACGGCGTAGACGCCGGCCACCATGTAGCCCGCGGTCAGCAGCATGGCCACGACGAAGTGCCAGTACTGCGGCCCGAACATCGGGGTGAAGATCGCCTTCCAGACGTTCACGTCCACCGGGTTGCCCTCGGAGTCGAGGGAGAACCCCTGCGGGGTGTTCATCCAGGAGTTGGCGGCCAGGATGCCGAACGCGCCGAGCAGCGCGGCGGCCGGGAGGGGCAGGCCGAGCAGGAAGTGTGTGCGGGGCTTGAGCCGCCGCCATCCGTAGAGATAGATCGCGATGAGCACCGCTTCGAGGAAGAACGCCCATGCCTCGACGCCGAATCCGATCCCGAAGACGTCGCCCCATCTGCCCATGAGCCCGGGCCAGAGCAGGCCGAACTCGAAGGAGAGCACCGTGCCGGTGACCACGCCGACCGCGAACTGCACGGCCATGACCGCCGACCAGCGACGGGCCAGCAGAAGGGCGGTGGGGTCGTTGCGGCGCAGCCCGATGTAGTGCATCACCAGGGTGATGAGGGGGAGCGCCACGCCGAGGGGCACCAGGATGATGTGGGAGGCCAGGGTGAAGGCCATGAGCTCCCGGGCCGGCAGCAGCTGGGCGGGGGCGTCCGCCAGCAGATGGAGCGAGGTGTGCATAGCCGCCTTCGCTGTTCGGCGCGTACAGGAGAAGGTCAGCCGCCGGTGGCGAAGCCGGGGAAGAGGGTCATTCCGCCGTCGACGTAGAGAGTCGTCCCCACCACGTAGTCCATGAGGTCGGAGGAGAGCGCGACGACGGCGTGGGCGATGTCCTGGGGGTCTCCGATCCGGTTGTAGGGGATCAGCCGCATCAGGTCCTCGCGGGCCTCGGGAGTCTCCCAGGCGTCGCGGTTGATCGGCGTCTGGATGGCTCCGGGGGCGACGGCGTTGACCCGGATCTTGTGCGGCGCCAGCTCCTGGGCGAGCGTCGCCATCATCATCTGGATGCCGCCTTTGGACGAGGCGTAGTTGACGTGGCCCGCCCAGGGGATGAGCTGGTGCACCGAGCTCATGCAGATGATCTTCCCGGCGGAGCAGGACACCTCCGGGACGACCCCGCGGCGCTGGAACTCCTTGGTCGCCTCCCGGGCGCACAGGAACTGGCCGGTGAGATTGACGTCGAGCACTTTCTGCCACTGTCCGAGAGTCATCTCGGTGAAGCGGGCGTCACGCTGCAGGCCCGCGTTGGCGACCAGGATGTCGATCGTCCCGAACTCCTGGATCATCCGGTCCGTCATGGCCGTGACCTGGTCCTCCTGGGACACGTCCGCCTCGACGGCCATCGCCCGCACCCCGAACGAGGTGATCTCCTCCACCACTTTCTCGGCGGAGTCGCGGTCGGCCACATAGTTCACGACCACATCGGCGCCGGCCCGGCCCAGCCCGATGGCGGTGGCCTTGCCGATGCCCGAGTTGGCGCCGGTGACCAGTGCCTTCTGGCCCTTGAGCAGACGCTGCGGAATGACACCCTGCGGTGCGCCCACGGTGGAATTCATGATGCCCTGCCTCCTCGCTGCGCGGCTCCGGTCCGCCTGGCCGCAGCCGGCCTGGCACGAGCGTCACGCAATCACCGGCCGCGGGGCGGCAGCGAGTTCGGCGAGCCGCCGTTGGGCTGTTGGGCGGAGCATCTTCACCCGGCCGGACCAGTGGCGCAGGCCGTCAGCTCAGCCGGTCCACGAGGTGGTCGCCGACCCGCAGGGCGTTGGCGATGGCCGTCAAGGACGGGTTGACCGCGCCGATGCTCGGGAAGAAGCTCGTGTCGACGACGTAGAGGTTGTCGAGGTCATGGGCCTTGCAGTTGACGTCGAGGGCGGAGGCGGCCGGGTCGGCGCCGAAGCGCACGGTGCCCGCCTGATGGGCGGTGGCGCCGATCGGCATGCCCTTGTGGAGATAGATGCTGTGGGACAGCAGCCCGTGCTTCTCATGCATGCCCAGGCGTCCGAGCATCTTCTGGAGCTTGTGCCTCAGCCGCTTCAGACCCTCGACGTTGTTGTCCTCGTCGAGTGCGAGGTGGATGCGGGCGTCGCCGTCGAGAGTGACCCGGTTGCCGGGCAGCGGGAGGTCCTCGCCGCACAGCCAGAAGTCGACGGCGTGATGCGCGAGCACTTCGAAGGGCATGTCCGGGGCGACCGCCCCGGCCCACCGAGGGGCTTCGCCGTGGATCTGCTCGGCGTCCGACTTGCCCAGCATCTGGATGCCGCCCAGGGGGTAGTCCCAGTCGTCGGCGCCGAGGTACCAGTCGTGCAGGGCGAGGGTCTTCTGGAACTGCGTGTCGTTGGGCTCCCTCGACACGGCCATCAGGGCCAGATTGTTGTGCCGCATGTAGTAGCGGCCGACCACGTCGGAGCTGTTCGCCAGCCCGGCCGGATGGCGGTCGTTGGCCGAGGCCAGCAGCAGAGCGGCGGAGTTGACCGCACCGCAGGAGACGACCACGACGTCCGCCCCGAAGCGGACCTCCGAGCCGTCGGCGAGCCGGCCGACGACCGCGGTGACGCTGCGTCCCGTCGGGTCGGTCTCCAGCCGGACCACATGGGTGTTGGTCACCATCTCGACATTGGGGCGCCGCAGGGCCGGCTCCACACAGATCACCTCGGCGTCGGACTTGCCGCGCACCATGCACGGAAAGCCGTCCACCCGGTTGCACCGGATGCAGACGCTGGAGTGGGTGGCCCGTCCTTCGCCGTCCTGGCTGAGATCGACGCCGATCGGCAGATGGAACGGGTGCAGTCCGCCCTTCTCCAGATCGTCGCTGAGCTGCTGGATGCGTGGCTCGTGCTCCACCGGCGGATGGGCGTACTGCGCGCTCGCCGCGCCCTCCGTCGGATCCTCGCCATGCCGGCCGTGCACGAGGTAGAGGTGCTCCGCCTGCGTGTAGTACGGCTCCAGATCCTCGTACCGGATCGGCCAGGCGGGCGAGACGCCGCCGTGATGACGGAGTTCGCCGAAGTCCTCGGGCCGCAGCCGGAACAGCGCCGCGCCGTAGAACTTGGTGTTCCCGCCGACGTAGTAGTTGACCTCCGGCGGGAATTCGCTGCCGTGCCGGTCCAGCCAGAACTCCGGGGCGCGGTACTTGCCCTTGACGAAGACGGCGGTCGAGTCCCAGTTGTCCCGTTCGCGTGGCAGGTAGTCTCCGCGTTCGATGAGGAGCACTCGTTTGCCGGAGGGGGCCAGCCGGTGGGCGAGCGTGCCGCCGCCGGCGCCGGTGCCGATGATGATGACGTCGTAGTGGGGGGAGTCGCCCACAGCGACCACCGTCCTTGCGCTCGGGGCCCTGCCCTGGAGCCAGGACCTGTCACTCCGCGCTGCGGAGTCCCTGCGTGTCCACCCATTCGAACGTATCCGCCATCCCTGCGAACGGCGACCGGACGAGCAGCCGCGGCCGGCCCCACGGTCACAGCACGGCGATCGGGTTCACGGGGGAGCCCGTGGCGCCGGGCAGCCGCAGGGGCGCGATCACACTCAGAAACGCCCAGCGGCCGGTCTCCGCGCAGAGCGGGGCCAGCTCCTCGAACTGCAGGTAGTCCATCAGATGCACGCCCATGGCGTGCATGGCCAGCACATGCACGGGGAACGCGACGTCCGCCACCGCGCTGGGCGCCGTGTCGTTGTTGCCGTCGCCGCCCAGGACCGAGATCTGCCGCTCGGCCACGAACTCCAGGGCGGTCGGGTGGAGACCGGCCCGTGCCCGGGCGGCGTTCCACGCGCCGAGCTCTGCGCGGCGGCGGCGATGCCCCACCCGGACGTACAGCACGTCTCCTGGGCCGACCCGGACCCCTTGCGCGGCCTCGGCGGCCGTCAGGTCGTCCGCCGTCACATGGTCCCCGGGCTCCAGCCAGGGCCTGCCCCGCAGCCGAGGGATGTCCAGCAGTACGCCGCGACCGACGATGCCGTCCCGGACCAGGTCCACGGAGAGCGCACGGGCGCCGTCGGCCGTCACACTGCTCGCGGGCGCCCCGTTGTACAGCTCGCCGTCGTACAGCACATGGCACAGGGCGTCGAGGTGGCTGTCCGCGTCCCCGTGCACGTTCATGTCGATGTGGTCCAGCGCGAAGTGCAGCCCGTCGGCGGTCAGCTCCTGCGCGGAGGGGCCGGTCATCCGATGGCTCGCCGGCTGCGGGTTGTCCGGGCCGGGCCATGTCTCCACCGGCGCGGCCAGGGAGACCGTGCGCCCGGACCGGACCTCGGCGGCGGCCGCCACCACGCGCTCGGGCGTCAGGCAGCACAGCGCCCCGCGCCGGTCGTCGGGAGGGCGCCGGGTCCCCTCGCGCAGGCGGCGGTAGAGCGCCCGGAAGGCGTCCGAAGTCATGCGCTGGGCGGCCGGCGGCCGCGTGCCCGGGGTCATCAAGACGGCGCCTCCCTTCGATGAGCGGTGCGTGCCGCTCGGGTCGTCGGCGGACGGCTGCTCCGGGGCCGCGACGGCGGCCGGGACCTCAGCCGCCGGTGGCCCATGGCCTGAGTCCCCACCGGAACACACAGCTGCCGCCCGGCTCGAGGGCGGTGAGGTCCGTACCGCTGCGGAAGGCGTCCGCCGGACAGGACATGGCTTCCACCGCGACACCGCGCCGCCGCTCGGGCTGGGGCAGTGTGTCGCCGGTGAACACCTGGACGTAGCGGGCGCCTTCGCCGAGCCAGAGATCGATGCCGTGGCGGCCCGAGGGGTGTGCCAGCCGCACCACGGCCCGGCCGGAGCCGTCCCGCTCCAGCCCGGCGAAGGCGGTGTCCAGCTGCTGGTCGCCGATGGGGCGGGCGGTGCGGAAGTCGTACGCCGTGCCCTCGACCGGCTCCCGGCCGGTCGGCACGCCCTCCTCGTCGGTGCGCAGCCGGTGGCTGGCGGGCACGGTCAGCAGCGCTGTGTCCACCAGGTCGGTGCCCACGGTCAGATAGGGGTGCTGGCCCACGCCGAAGGGCGCGACGGCATCGCCCACGTTGGTCGCCGTGACGGCGACCTCCAGGCCCTCGGGCCCCAGTCGATACTCCGCGACGACGTCCAGCTGGAAGGGATAGCCCGGCTGCGGGAAGAGCGTGGCGCCCACCCTCACGGCGTCGTCGCCGCGGGCGAGCAACTGCCACGGAGTCCAGCGCAGCAGTCCGTGGATCGCGTTGTGCCTCTCCGGCTCGGTCAGCGGGAGTTGCAGATCCTGACCGCCGAAGCGGTAGCGCCCGCCGCCCACCCGGTTGGGCCAGGGCACGAGGAGCTGCCCCCGGCCGCCGGTGATCCGCGCATCGGCGGCGAACCCGTCCAGCAGCTGCCTGCCGTCGGCCTCGTACTGGCGCAGCGCGCCGCCCAGCTGGACCACCACGGCGCTCTGCCCGCCGTGGCGCAGCTGATACTGCTCTCCTGTCGCGAGCGGGGGCATGCGCGGCTCCTCGGTCGGTGGGACACCGGCGGCCGCAGCGCCGGCGGGCGGGCGGTCCGGGGCGCTGAGGTCCGCGCCGGTGGGCGGGCGGTCCGCGCCGAGCAGGGAGACGACGGCCGCGACGACCGCCTCCGGCGGCTGGTCGATCTCCACCACCCAGGCGTGCTCGTCGGGCGCCGGCTTCTGGAGCTCCGCGAACTGGCTGTCCAGCAGTCCGGCAGGGAAGAAGTGTCCCCGCCGGGCGCCCAGCCGGGAGCGGATGAGCTCGCGCGAGCCGTGCAGGTACACCAGCCGGGCCTCGGGCCGTCCATCGAGCAGCCGGTCCCGGTAGGCACGTTTGAGCGCGGAGCACGAGACGACGGCCGGTTGCCGCGCCGCGATCTCCTGGTCCATCCAGGCGCCGATGGCGTTCAGCCACGGCCATCTGTCCGCGTCGGAGAGCGGCTCGCCGGCGGCCATCTTGGCGCGGTTGGCCGGGGGGTGGAAGTCGTCCGCGTCCCGATAGGGCCAACCGAGCCGGTCGGCGAGCAGCCGCCCCACCGTGGACTTGCCCGATCCCGACACTCCGACCACGAGCACCACCAGGGGTGCTGTGCCGCCGGACGCGCCGGAAGACGCGAGGGCAGGCGCCACGTGCCTCAGTCCTCCGAGGCACGAGGAGCCCCACACAGCGCCCGGCCGACGAAGCCCCGCGGGCGGGTACCAGCCGTATGACTCGCCATGGTGCGCTCCTTCGGCTCGCGCGGTCCACCCGCCGCACGGACGCCCTCAGCGCCGATCGGCGTCCCTTCCAATCTCGACCACCTGGACGACCTTCGCACCTCGGAGCCCTGCGGCCCCTGTGCGCTCTGCCCGTGGTGGCGTCCCGGACCCGCCTGCCCACCGTGAGGCTTCGCCCCTGGCTACGAACCCGCCTCTGGCTATGAGCCCGCCGAGCTGGCGGTGGGCGTCGCGCCGCCTCCGTTTCGTCCCTCGTCGACTTCATGCTCGGGGCGCCCGGAGTGAGCCATTCCGCGCGGGCGGCGTCCGGATTCCGGCTGTTCCCGATCCGCGCGGCACGGGGATGCTCAGGGACATGAATCGTCCTGCCCTTCCGCACCCCGACCCCGCCCAGGCCCGAAACCCCGCCGAATTCGTCGCCCTTCTAAGGAAGTTGCGAAGTAGCTCCGGCCTCACCTACCGCGACCTGGAGCGGCGCGCGGCGGATGCGGGAGAGGTCCTCCCGCGCAGCACCGTGGCGACGGCACTACGCCATGACGTGCTGCCCCGGCCGGAGCTGCTGAAGGCGTTTCTGGCGGCCTGCGGGTACGACGGCTCGGTCGACGCATGGGTGGCGGCACGGGATCGCATCGCGTCGAAGGCGCGTGAGCGGTCCAGGCCGGGGGAGTCGGATGGGGCCCCTGAACCTGGTGATGGACGCGAAGCAGACGGAGCATCTGATGCCGTCGGGCCCTATGAGGACCCTGAGGCGCAGAAGACGACGAGGACCGGAGGCGCCGCTCGGGCGCCCGAGGCCACTGGTCCAGCGATGGCGCCCGTCCGCGTGGGCTCGCCCCTGCCTCCCGAGCCGAGCCCCGCCAGCGCGCCCCACGCCTCAGGGGTCGGCAGCGGCAGGGGCGGCATACCGGCATTACGCCGTGCGGGGGCTCTCGCGGCGGCACTGCTCGCCGTCTGCGCCATCGCCCTCGTAGGCCGTGCCGCCTACTCCGACAGCGGCGACGAGGAACCGGCCGCCACCAGCTCTTCCGCCCCCAAGCCGACCACGCCCGCCGGACCGGTCGAGCCCGGCACGTACCACATCCGCGCGACCGGATCCGGTCTGTGCCTGTCCGAGTCGACCACCGAGGACAGCGGGGGCCGCGTCGCCCAGTTCGACTGCCAGAGCAGCGTGCCGACCTACCTCATGGAGCCGGTCGGCGGCGACCAGTACATGATCCGCTCCCTGCACCCCGTCATGGGCCATGGCTGCCTCGGCGTCGACGCCGGCCTGCGCTCCGACGGCGCCCGGCTCATGAACGACTACTGTGGCCGGCGCGGCACCGCCGAGCGGTTCCGGATCGGCCCCGCCCGGTCCGGCGACCGGATGTACCGGATCAGGCCGGTCCACACCGGCGCCTGCGTCACGATCCCGGGCAGCATCGCCACCACCGGCGCGCCCGTCGTCCAACTGCCGTGCAGCGAGGCGGAGACCGGGCAGGTCTTCGCCTTCGACCCGATCCCCGCCCCGACGGGCATCCCGGACATCACCACCAACTAGGGTCCCGCTATGAGCAGTGAGACGCCGGAGCGAGCGGCTTCCAAGCGGCTCGGACGACGGTGAACGCGCTTTTGAGGAGGAGCACGAGGGCGTGTGTCGCGAGACGTGTGCCAGCCGCCCATCGGCCACGGCGCCCGCCCCACACCCGAGGACGCGTTCACGATCCGGCCTCCGCCCCGGCGGCGCATCCCCGGCACTCGAACCCGGCGGGGCGCGGATACGGCGGGTGCGAGCGCTCTCGAGGGCGCCGTCCTGCGTTGTCCCGGCAGAGCCACGGTTTCTGCTAGCGGCCGATGCCGCCTCCCGCGGCTGAGGGCGCTCGGCTGGGGACGAGCCGAGCGCCCGTGCCGGTCTGCAGTGGGTGAACTGCCCGTACGTATGGGGTCAGTTCACCTGCGGCGCCGTGGACGGCGAGGCTGGGCGGGCTGGGGAGACGAACTCGTAGACGGCCTGGTAGGGCACTTCCTCGGTCGGTGTCTTCGAGGGATCGCAGGGTCCGGCCGGGGCGACTCCACCGCTGGTCTCGACGCGGCGGATCTCGGTCACCTGGGACAGCTTGCCGGTGGGCTTGCCGGTCTGCGTGGCGGAGAGCACGAGTTCGGGAATGTTGCCCTCGCCGTGCGGAGTTCTGCTGATGATCTTGCCCGTCACGGCGCTGCCGTCCCGGGCGATCCACTGCGGGGGCCCGGAGTCCGGGTTCACGAACGAGTGCTTGATACCGCCCTTGAGGACCGCGCGGACGCCACGCTGGGTGAAGGCGAAGGCGCCGTCGGCCTGCTGGGTGCAGGCGTAGATTTGAACGCCGTACTTGACCGGCGAGCGGAAGACGCGCTCACCGGCTGCCTTGGCCGCGTCGGCGCTCCGAGTGCCGCCAGACTGCTGCGACTCGGCCTGGGACGCGAAGCCCGACCCGGTGGTCACGGCGACGACGACTGAGACGAGGCCGACGCCGGCGACGAGCAGAGCCGCCTTCTTCGGCCCGGTGGCTTTTCGCTTTCGGGACATTTCACTCCTCGATTCGTTGCTGACTATGGGGCGTTGGGCGGTTGGGCCCGCGTGGGAGGGTGTGACGGACGCATGGGAAGCGCAGGATCGGCGCGCTTCTCGATGCGTTCCACTCCCTTTATGGAGTGGTTCCGGCCGCTGCGGGCCGTCTCGCGGGAACGGTGCCCGATGGCGCCGACGGCTTTTCCCGATCGGCCTACCGTTGCTGACGTGGGTTCAGCGACCGGGTAGGTTCAGCCATTTGCTCGGACGCGCGGGCGCCCTGGATTGCGGGCGATCCGCCCAGCCCATCGGCACGCCCCTCGCCGCGCTGCTACGCCGGCGCCCCGAAACGTGCGAGGTAGTGCCATACCTTCTTGACCGCCTGCGGGTCATAGCGGCCAGTACCGGCGGCATCTCCGACGATGCGCGGATCGAGCCTGCCGCCGACGGCGATCCGTGTGCCCAGGGCAACGTACTCCTGGCCCCGGTAGGCGGGGTGCCGGCGGAGCCCCTCGACCGTGAGCTGGAATCCGGGGTGCCATTCCACCGGGCACGGAAGACGTCGGGCGGCGCCCTCGACGGCAGTGCCCTGATAGCAGGGGTCCAGGACCAGCGCCTCGACATCGCGGTCCAGCCGGACCGGCCCGTGCACCTGCGCCTCGATGTAGTCGTCGAGGGCGTCTCGGTCATCGGCCAGTGCGAGTTCGATCAGGCCCATGTGATCCGCCGTACCGAAGTCCGATGGCTCCAGGAAACTGTCCGGGTAGCAGAACGTGGTCCGCGCCAGCGCCGGTGTGGTGAGCCGGAGATGCGCGGAACCGAAGCGCGGCGCTGCGCCGACGATCTTTCGGCGGAAGTTCAACGCGCCATACACGGGCCGCTCGTGAGCAGCCGCGTTGTCGTAGGCGCCACGGAAGATCCGGCTCTCCCACCGCCATCTGTCGCCGCCTGAGTGAGCGGTCAGGCCGCCGTTGCTCGTCCCGGTGACGAACTGCGAGAGATAGACGCGACCCTCTGCCAGGGCCTCCAGGATCGGCTTGCCGCGTGTCACACGGTCCGGATGGAAGTTGAGGGTCACCCGCAGCGTCGGTTCCACAGGCGGACCGGACGACAGTCCGGCCACATGCCCGAGGGCCCGTTCCTGCGCTGTCGGGCCGGCGTCGGAGCTCATTCGCGAAGTGTCCCCGAGTCGATCAACCCGTGCACGCGCATTTCCCCACGCCCCACGCGTGCAGCACGCGTCGATGATCCCTTTGTCACGGTCACGGTTGACGCGTCGGGCGTCCGTCTCCCGATCGGTGTTCCGTCAGGAGAAGTCTGGTTCCGGGATGCCGAGTTGGTCCAGGGCTGCCGTGGGTGCCGCCCCCTCCGGGGTGCAGGTGACCTCGTCGCGGGGCGTGTAGTGGGTGGTGCGGGTTTCGCGCTTGACTTCCTTGCCGTCTTGGACGAAGACGCGGTCGACAGCCACGTCGAACCCTTCGAGCGGGGTCTGGACCTCGCAGGTGGGTCCGCTGCCGGTGCGCGTGCTGGGCGGCTTGATGTGGGTGCGCGGCCCCTTGGTCGCACGTACCTCGTCGTACTTCTTCGTGCCGAGGAAGGTGATGGTCACCGACGAGTCAGTGGACTCTGCCTGCACGTAGAGGGCGTGGCCGGAGTCGTTGAGCCAGCGCAGGTCGAGGGTGCCCCACGCGACGGTGGCCTCGCGGCCCTCGGGGTAGCGCTCGATGTAGAACGAGTGGGCGCCGTGCTCCACTGGCTTGACGCCCGCGAAGAACATGGCGTTGAACATGGTGGTCGCCACGGCGGAGACGCCGCCGCCGGGAGACTTCGTGTACTGGCCGTTGTTGATCATGATGCCGTCGACGAAGCCGTTCTTCTTGGTGCGCTCGCCGACGGTCTTGTTGAAGCTCCACTCCTGCCCGGGCAGGACGAGGGAGCCGTTGATGAGTTCCACGGCGCGGCTGATGTTGGTGACGCGGTAGGGAGCGGTCGGGAAGGAGACGGTGAAGGAGGAGACCTTCTCCTTGATGCCGAGCTGCCGTGCCGAAGCACTCGTGAGCCGCGGCTGCTGTGCCGTGCTGGCGATCTCGCCGGTGCGGGCCGCTCCGGTGCGGCTCAGCAGGGGCAGGACGGCCTCGGTGAACGCCTTCTCGGTGACCCGGTGCCCCGCGCGGGCCTCCTCGGCCACCACCACGCGGTCGTCTTCGTCCAGCGCGAACGTGGCGTCCTGGGGGCCCTGAGAGGCTGTCCGCATCGGGCGGGAGACGGCGGGGTCGGCGAGCAGGCCCTTGGCGTCGAGGACGGGCGCCAGACGCTGGTGGCTGTCCGGCTTCATCGCGAGATGACTGCTGAGCGTCGAGGGCGTGATGGGGATGGGTGCGCCGCCGAGGGTGAGCGTGATGGGCCCGGACATCGCGGGCCGGGCGAACTCCTTCATGGCCCGCTCGGTCTCGTGCGGGCCGATCCGCGGCTGCGTCTGCTTCACCGGCATCACGACGGGGCCGGCACTTACCGTGCGGTAGGCATCGCTCAGAGTGTCCAGGGCCCGGTCTGGGACCAGGGCGACGCCGGTGACCGGAGCCACGGCCCGCGCCGTGCCGTTCACGAACGAGATCGCCCCCTCGCGGACCTCCCGCTCGACGGCCGCACCGATGCGGTCGAGCGCGGCCCGGCTCTTGTGCTTGCCCACGCGTATCACCGGCTCGACGTCCCGGTCGTCGGAGCCGAAGAGTCCGCCGATCACGCTGAGGGGACCGGATCCCTCCCCTGCGGCGCGGTCGGCGGTGGCGGCGGGGTCGAAGGACATCCCGAGCGCGCCCGGATCGGCCTTCTGGACCTGGTCGCCGATCTTCATCGTGATCGGCGCCGTGAAGGCATGCCCGAGCTTTCGGTCCAGGACCTGCCGCGCCTGCGCTGTCGTCATCCCGCCGATGTCGACGCCGTGCACCCGGGTGCCTTCGGCGATGCCGTCGCCGGTCGCCATCCCGGTGGCGTAGAGGCCGCACAGCCCGAACGCGGCGGCGCCGCCCGCCACGGGCAGGGCGGTCCGCCAGATGCCCGTTCTCCTGGGTGAGCGTCCCAATGGTTTCTCCCCTGGAGATCGGCTGGATGGGCGCTTGGCCGTAAGAACAGCCCGCGGTACATGGATGCGCGGGAAATGTTTCATGAGAAATGGGCTAAATGGTGAGGAATGTAATTGTTGTCACATCGGGGGAGCCTCTCGGTGTGCGTGGAGCGACCAGGGGGAGCTGTGGCGGCGACGCCGTGGGAGACGTAGGCCCCGAGGACTATGGAGGCGTGTCGGGGAGGAGTTCGTCGCGCCAGCGGATGAACAGCGCTTGCGGGTCTCCGGAGTACGACCAGGGGACCGTGGTGGGCCGGTTGCCGAGGTGCTGGAAGACGAGTGCGGCGTCGTGGCGGCGGTTGGCGTAGACGAGTGCGTGGGCGAGCACGTTGAGGTCGGCGACGTCCTGTGCGTATTCGATGGTGCGGTGTGCGATCCACCGGTCGAGCGTGGTGCTGAGGTCCGGCGCGAGCGTGTCGTGCGTCCAGTGGTAGGTGAGCCCCAGCGCTGTGCGTCCTTGGGTGCGGATGAGCTCGCGGTAGTGCTCGGCGCGGGCGGCTTGGGCGAGGACGGCGAGGGGGGAGCCCAGCGGAGAGGCCGCGGCGGTGTCGCGCGCGAAGTCGTACATGCTGCCGTGGGAGCCGTGCCAGCGGGCGGAGAGGTGACGCAGGACCTGGTGGTGTCCTTCGCGGGAGTGGCGGTCGCGGGTGCGGAGCTCGTGCCACCAGTGCCAGGTGTGGGGGTGTCCTGCGCCGTAGAGGCGGGCGAGGGTGAGCAGGGAGATCCAGGGCATCGGGTCCGCGGGGAACGCGTAGCTCGCCTGGAAGCAGAAGTCGGCGGCGTGGTGGAGGCGTTTGCGGTCGAAGACGTCCTGTTCAGGGGGCGGCGGGGGGTGCTGTTGTTCCTGTGCCAGTTGGAAGAACAGCCGCATCACCTCGGTGTCCGCACGCAGCACGAGGGCGTCGGCGTTGTGGGGTTCGGCGATCTGCCAGCTCTCCACGGTGCGACAGCCGGCGGCGGTCTCGGCGAGGAGTCTGATGCGGTGGGTCCGTCGGTCCCAGTCGCCCCCGGTGGCGTACAGCAGGTCGCGCGGGCCCTGCCAGCGTCCGATCAGCAGGTCCTGCACGGCCTGTGCGAGCGGGCTGTCGCCGTAGGCGGGGTCGTAGCGCAGCGTTCGGGAGCGGCGGGAGCGTCCTGGTCGGGGTGGGGTCATCGCCGGGTCTCAGAGGTCGCCGACGCGGCCGACGCGGCCGTCGCGCTGCCCGGGGACTGCCGCGGTGACGTCGCCGTACTGCGATTCCACCCTGGCGGCGACAGACGCGTCCAGACGGGCGTGCCGGCCGGTGTAGTAGTCGCTGTCCGCGATCACGTACCAGACGAGAGGGAAGACGCCGGCGGCCAGGGCGCCGAGGCCGATCACCAGGACCGTGACGTCGAGGCTGAGCAGCGACTGGTAGAAGACCCACATCATGAACAGGGCGCCCGACAGCGGCCACAGGCCGATGAAGACGGCGTTGGCCACCGAATTGAAGAGCAGTCTGCGGTAGGCGACGACGACGGAGATGCCGGCGAGGGAGTAGTAGACGCAGATCTGCAGGCCGATGGCGCTGAACGCGTCGGCGAGGACGGTGTTGACGGGGCCCAGCGCACTGGAGGCGAACAGCAGCGTGAGGGCGACCGCGGTGACCGCTGTCACGGCCGCCCACGGTGTCTGCCATCGGCGATGGACGAGTCCGAAGACGGCCGGGAGGGTGCGGTCGCGTCCCATCGCGAACAGGGTGCGGGTGACCTGGATCAGCGTCGTCTCCAGCGTGGCGATCGTGGACAGCATCACCGCGACCACCATGGCCTTGCCTCCCCAGCCCGGCCACAGCGCGTCGCCGAGGTCTGCCAGGACCGTGCCGCTGTTCCTCTGGACGTCGCCCTGGGACATGACCAGGTTCACCGCGATCGTGACGATCTCGAACACCGCCAGCACGCTGACCACGCCGAGCAGCCCGCCCAGCCCGGACGCCCGGCGGCTGTCGCTGGTCTCCTCGCTGAGGTTCGCCGTCACGTCCCAGCCCCAGAAGTAGAACGCCGCGATGAGCGCGACCCCGGCGAACCCCTCGGGCCCGCCCAGAGCGGTGACGTCGAACAGCCACGACCACGAGAACACCGCCGCGCCGCCCCCGCGGACCAGCACGGCCACGCCGACGACCAGCAGGACGACCACCTCGATCCCGGTCATCACCCACTGCGCGCGGGCACTGATCCGAGCCCCCCTCGCCACCAGCGCCGCCATCAGCAGCAACCAGAACGCCCCCACCGCGGCGGACAGCATCCCGTTCTGCGCCCAGCCGTCGGAGAACAACGACAGGGTGTAGGACCCGGCCGGCAGGGCCCCGGCCACCATGAACAGCGTCGCGGACACCACCAGCGCCCATCCGCTGAGGAAGCCCAGCCCCGGATGCAGGGCGCGGCCGACCCATGAATAGGCGGCCCCGGCGTTGACGTCGAGTCGGCCGAGATACCTGAACGCCAGAACGATTCCCACCATGGGTATCGCACACGACAGCAGAGCTGCCGGGCTCGCCAGCCCGGCCGCCCCCGCCAGCACCGCCGTGGCCGCCGCGAGGGTGTACGCGGGCGCACTGCCCGCGATCGCCATCACCACCGCGTCCGCCGAGCCCAGAGCATTCGCTCTCAGGCCGTGCTTCTCCGGACGCAAGCTGTCCTGCCGGCCGTGTCTGCTCATCGATGAGGCTCCAAAGTGCTGTTGCCGACGAGCGGGCCGCCCAGGAGACCGCCCGGTCGTGCGGGTGTTCCGTTGCGAAGGGGGTGCCGAGGGGCAGTGGCGCCGCGCCGGCGCTACGACGGCGCGGCATCCGAAGTCGGTCAGCAGCAGCGGCTGCTCGGGTGATCCTCCTGGTGCTGGACGCGTAGCCGCTCGTACTGTCGGCGGGTGGGGACGGGGGCGTGGGGGTTGCTGCCGCGGTGACGTTCGCAGTAGCGGTCGTATGCGGCCTCGCCGGTGAACTCCCGTACGTACCAGCGCAGTCCGCTCAACACCTGACGGAGCCTCATTCGCGGGCTCCGACGGGCGCCTTGCGGGGTCGGGGAATCGGCGCCTCGATCTGCGAGACGACGTAGGGCGCTTCCGTGGTCGGCATCGGGACGGGCGAGCGCAGGGCGCGGGCGCACACCACGGCCGCGTTGACGATCACGGTCATGACCAGCAGGAGGAACAGCGCGATGAGGACGCCGTCGACCGTGGAGTTGGTGACCACGGTGTGCATGTCGTCCATGCTCTTGGCGGGGGGAAGGACGGTGCCGGCGTCGATCCCGTCGGCATAGCGGGCCCGCTGGGCGAAGAAGCCGACGCGAGGGTCGTCGGAGAAGATCTTCTGCCAGCCCGCGGTGAAGGTGATGGCGACCACCCCCGCCAGCGGGACTGCGGTGACCCAGGCCCAGCGCAGCCGTCCGGACTTGACCAGGACGGTGGTGCAGACGGTGAGGGCGACGGCGGCGAGCAGCTGGTTGGCGATTCCGAAGAGCGGGAAGAGCTGGTTGATCCCGCCGAGCGGGTCGGTGGCGCCGGAGTGGAGGAAGTAGCCCCAGGCTGTCACGACCACCGCACTGGTGATCCAGATTCCCGGCTTCCAGTTGACGCGGCCGATCGGCTTCCAGACGTTGCCGAGCATGTCCTGGAGCATGAAGCGGCCCACCCGGGTGCCCGCGTCGACCGTGGTGAGGATGAACAGCGCCTCGAACATGATCGCGAAGTGATACCAGAAAGCCTTCATCCCCGGGCCTCCGAAGACCCCGGCGAAGATCTCCGACATTCCCACGGCGAGGGTCGGCGCGCCCCCGGAGCGGGCGATGAGCGTCTGCTCCTCCACCGCCTTCGCGGCGGCGGTCAGCTGATCGGGGGTGATGGTGAAGCCGAGGCCGGCCACAGCCTGCGAGGCGGATTCGGCGGTGGTGCCGAGCAGCCCCGCCGGGGCGTTCATCGCGTAGTACAGGCCGGGGTCGAGTACCGCGGCGGCGATCAGGGCCATGACAGCGACGAAGGACTCCATCAGCATCGCGCCGTAGCCGATCATCCGTACCTGGGATTCCTTCTGGATCAGCTTCGGGGTGGTCCCGGAGGCGACCAGGGAGTGGAAGCCGGAGAGCGCGCCGCAGGCGATGGTGATGAACAGGAACGGGAACAGGGAGCCGGCGAAGACCGGTCCGGCGCCGGAGGAGGCGAAGTCGGTCACCGCCTCGGCCCGCAGCGTGGGCGCGGCCACCAGGACGCCGACGGCGAGCAGCGCGATGGTGCCGACCTTCATGAACGTGGAGAGGTAGTCGCGCGGCGCGAGCAGCATCCAGACCGGCAGGACGGAAGCGACGAATCCATAGCCGACCAGGCAGAAGACGAGAGTCGCCGGACTCCAGGTGAAGGCGCCGGCGAGCGAGGAGCTCTCCACCCACCCGCCGCCCACGATGGCCAGGAGCAGCAGCGCGACGCCGATCAGGCTGGTCTCGGTGACCCGTCCCGGGCGCAGACAGTGCAGGTAGAAGCCCATGAACAGGGCGATGGGGATGGTCATGGCAACCGAGAAGGTCCCCCACGGGGAGTGGGCGAGGGCATTGACCACGACCAGCGCCAGCACCCCCAGGAGGATGATCATGATGGCGAAGACCGCGATCAGGGCAGCGGCGCCGCCTGCCTTTCCGATCTCCTCACGGGCCATCTGCCCCAGGCTCTTGCCCTCGCGGCGCATGGACAGGAACAGCACCACCATGTCCTGCACCGCCCCGGCGAAGATCACCCCGACGACGATCCAGATGGTCCCCGGCAGGTACCCCATCTGGGCCGCCAGCACCGGACCGACCAGCGGCCCGGCCCCCGCGATCGCGGCGAAGTGATGGCCCAGCAGGACCCGGCGGTCGGTCGGCTGGAAGTCCACTCCGTCCTCGAGCCGCTCGGCAGGGGTGGCCCGGCTGTCGTCGAGCTTCAGCACGCGGCGGGCGATGAAGCGCGAGTAGAAGCGGTACGCGATGGCGTACGAGCCCAGCGCCGCGGCCACCAGCCACACGGCGGAGATCTCCTCGCCGCGGGCCAGGGCCACCATCCCCCAGGCGACGGCGCCGAGCAGGGCGACACAGGTCCACAGCAGGATCGATCTCCGGTTTGCGCTGATCGTCCTGTTCGTACGGACGGATTCGGGCATGGCGGCTCCTCACCTTGGCAGGCGAATAGAAGTGATCAACGAGGGGAGTCGTGCGGAGGGCCCGATCAGGGCTCGGACTGCCGCCGGGTCAGCAGATACGCCGCGAGCACGGCAAGACTGCACAGCGGCACCCAGGCGAGCTGGTACCAGTAGAAGAACGGCACCCCAGCCAGCTCCGGCCGCTCCTGCGCGTACCAGGGCACCCACAGCAGGGCGACGACGGGAGCGACGAGGCAGACACCGGCCGCTGCCCTGCGCACGGCGCTGCGACGGCGGGGGAGCCGGGTCCGATCCACTGTGACCTCCTCATTCCTGTCGGTCTGTGCAAGAGTTGCCGACGCCCGAGATTCAGTTGACAGCGGATGCCCCAGAGATTTCCCGGGATCCCCTGTCATCGCAGCCGGCCCCCAACGCAACTCGTAGGCGACAGGGCTCGTGCAATGCGCAGGACACAGGGACGGTGACCGATGACCGAAGGCCCCATGGCCGCGGCGTTCCTCGCCGTCATCGGCGGTGCGTCCCTGCTCGCCGTCACCGCCCGCCGCCTGCACTCCAACGACGACCTGCCCTCCCTGGGAGGCTGGGCGCTCGCCGACCGGAGCCTCGGCACCATATGGACGTGGCTCCTGCTGGGCGGCACGATCTTCACCGCGTACACCTTCGCCGCCGTGCCCGGCCTGGTGTACGGCAACGGCGCGCCCGCCTTCTTCGCCCTCCCCTACACCGTGATCGTCTGTCCGCTGGCCTTCGTGCTGCTGCCCAGGATGTGGACCGTGGCGCGGGACCACGGGTATGTCACGGCAGCCGACTTCGTGCGGGGACGCTACGGTTCGGCGCCGCTGGCCCTGGTGGTCGCGCTCACCGGCATCCTCGCCACCATGCCGTACCTCGCCCTGCAGCTCCTGGGCATCCGGGCGGTGCTCACCGCCGGCGGGCTCTACCCCAGCGCCGCTGCCGGAGACCTGGCGATGGCCGCGATCTTCGCCGGTCTGGCGGTGGCGACCTACCGCCACGGTCTGCGCGCGCCCACCGTCATCTCGGCGCTCAAGAGCGTGGCCGTCTTCGGCTCGGTACTCGCCGTCTGCTGGCTCGTCCTGGACCGGCTGGGCGGGCTCGGCGCCGTCTTCGACGCGGCCGCCGCCCGGCTCTCCGGCCCGGACGCCGGCCACGCCTCCCTCGTTCTGTCACCAGAGCAGCAACCGGCCTTCGCCACCCTCGCCCTGGGCTCGGCGCTGGCCCTGCTGATGTATCCGCACGTTCTCACCGCCGCCTTCGCCGCCTCCAGCCCGCGCGTCCTGCGCCGGGTCGCCGTCGCGCTGCCGGCCTGGACCGCGGTGCTCGCACTGTTCGGGATGCTCGGCATCGCGGCGCTCGCCTCGGGCGTCCAGGCCCCCGAGGGCGGGGCCGAGGCCGCGGTCCCCATCCTGGTGGACCGCCTGATGCCGGCGCCGCTGGCGGGTCTGGTCTTCGGCGCGATCACCGTGGGAGCGCTGGTCCCGGCAGCCGTCATGTCGATCGCGGCCGCCACCTCGTTCGTACGCAACGTGTACGTCGAGTACTTCCACCCCACCGCCACCCCCAAGCGTCAGGTGCGGATCGCCAAGGCGGTCTCCCTCACCGCGAAGGCGGGAGCCGTCGCCTTCGTCTTCGGACTACGGGACCAGGACGCCATCAACCTCCAGCTGCTCGGCGGCGTCTGGATCCTCCAGGTATTCCCCGCGGTGGCCGTCGGGCTCTTCACCCGCCGGCTCCACCACCGGGCGCTGCTCGCGGGATGGGCCGCGGGGATGGTGTTCGGCACGGTCATGGTCGTCAGGGAGGGCTTCTCGCCCGTCGTACCGCTCGGCCTGCCCGGCATGGCCGGTCATCCGCCGGAGATATACGCGGGGCTGGCCGCCCTGATCGTCAACCTGGCCGTGGCGATGGCCGGCACCGCGGTGCTGGACCGGATCGGCACACCCCGGGGCGCGGACTCCACCGCACTGCCCCCTTGTCTGACAGTCAGGCGCCGTTCCGCAGCCTGCGGGACAGCCGCTGGGCAACGCCGGCGCGGCCGCGGACAAGGCTCTGCCGCGCCAGGTGTCGGCCGACCCGGCCGAACAGGAGCGGGAGGCGGCGGTCGCCCGGCTCTTCGACGAGCACTACGCCTCGATGCTCCGCCTCGCCGCGCTGCTGGGCGCCGACGACCCCGAGAACATCGTGGCCGAGGCGTACTACCAGATCTACCGGAGGTGGCGCAGACTTCGCGACGCCGACTCCGCGGAGGCGTATCTGCGATCCACCGTCTGCAATCTGACCCGGATGCGGATACGCCACCTCCAAGTCGCCCGCCGGCACGCCCAGGCCCCCGCCGCCGACCCGGTCGCCTCCGCCGAGAACTCCGCCCTGCTCCGCGACGACCAACGCGTGCTGGTCGACGCACTCCAGCAACTGCCCGCCCGGCAGCGCGAGGCCCTCGTGCTCCGCCACTGGCTCGGCCTCAAAGAAAAGGAGATCGCCGCGGCGATGGGGATTTCGGCAGGATCGGTCAAGACCCATACCGCGCGCGGCCTCGCCGCTCTCACCCAGGCGATGGAGGCACGGCGATGAGCACCACCCCGGGCGCCCCCGGTACCGAGAAGCAGCTCCGCGAGGCCCTGGAAGCCCTCGCACATCAGGTGCAGCCCGCCCCCGACGCCTATCGCACCGCCCGCGGCGACTGGCTGCGCAGGGAACGCAGACGTCGGCTGCTCCTGGCGGTCCTCACCACGGTCGTCTTCGCCCTCGCCGTGCTGATCGGCCTCTGGGTCCTCAACCAGGCGCCCTCCGGCTCGAGCGCGGTCTTCAGCGGCGCCCACGGCCCAGCCGCCACCGCACCCGACAGGCCGATCCCGCCGCTCCTCGGCCCGTGAAGGCCGGTCCTGGTCGAGCGGCTCGGTCAGCCCGCCGGTCGGGCCGGGGCCTGCGGCAGGCGGGGGAGTGCTATCTCGAACCAGACGGCCTTCCCCGTCGCCGTGGCCGTGCTGCCCCAGTCGGCCGCCAGGGAGGCGACCAGCATCAGGCCCCGGCCGCTCTCCGCGTACAGCGCTTCGCCGCGCGGGGCGGGCAGTGCGGGCGCCGTGTCGGTCACCTCGATGCGCAGCCGTGAACCGGTCGACACGACCGTGACGGCGCACGGTCCGGTGGTGTGCCGTACCGCGTTGGCGATGACCTCGCTGGACAGCAGGGCGAGCTCTTCGAGTGTCTCGTCGGGCAGTCGCAGATCCCAGGCGCGCACCACGGACAGGACCAGCCGGCGGGCTTTCGGTACCGCCCCTTCCTCCGCGGCGACGGGGAAGCTGCGGCTGAGCGGCGGTCTCACGTGGCGCATGGTTCAGAGTCCTCGACGGGAGGGTGGCAGCGGCCCGGCTCGGATCGCGGGGGAACGCCGACGCCCCAGGGCAGTGGATCGGGGGAGAGGACCGGCGCGCCCAGTGCTGGGACAAGGGGCGGCCGGTTCGAGGGGGCGGCGCCGGTCCGGTTGCTTGACGCACCGGACCGGTCGCCTGTCTGTGCGGAGGTGCTCAGCTGTGCCTCTGTGCCTCAGGATTTGGCCAGTGCCTTCAGCGCGCCCTCGGCGCCGGGGTTCAGCGGCACGGGGGCCACTTCGCCCGCCTGGCCGGCCTGGATCTCCGTCGCGGCGGCGTTCACCTTCTCCAGGTCGCTCTTCTTCTCGTAGATCAGGTTCACGATCTTCGCGGCGAGGTCGGGGTCGAAGCCCTTCTTGACCAGCAGGACGTTCGGCACCACGATCGTGGGCACGGCCGCTGGCTGCTTGTACGCGGACGCGGGGATGGAGCCCTTCTGGTAGATGCCGCCGTACTGCTGGTTCAGAGCGGGCAGTTGCGCGGTGACGTCGAGGAAGCGGACGTCGCCCTTCAGGCTGGTGACGAGGTCGGTGATGCCGCCGGTGGGCAGCCCCCCGGACCAGACGATCGCGTCGATCCGGCTGTCCTTCATGGCGTCCACCGACTCCGGCAGGGCGAGACGCTCCGCCGAGACGTCCTTGGCGGGGTCCAGTCCGGCGGCTGTGAGCAGCCGTCTGGCGATCACTTCCGTGCCGGAGTTGGGGGCGCCGGTGGAGACCTTCTTGCCCTTCAGGTCCTGAAGGGACTCGATGCCGGAGTCGGCGCGGACCACTACCTGGGTGTAGTTGGGGTACAGGCGGGTGAGGGCTTCGACGGCCTGCGGCTTATCGAAGCCTCCCTTGCCCTCGGCGGCGTCCCCCGCGGTGTCCAGCAGGGAGAACGCGAGATCGTAGCTGCCGGCCTCGAGGCCCTGGATGTTCTGCACGGATGCGCCGGTGGTGGCGGCGGTGGCCCGGTATCCGTCGATGTTGTCCGAGATCAGTTTCGCCAGTCCGCCGCCGATCTGGTAGTAGACGCCTGTGGTGGGCCCGGTGGCGATGGTGAGCCGACCTCCCTTTCCGCTTCCCGCGTCTCGGGCGTTGTTCTGCTTCCCGCCGCCGCAGGCGGTCGCGGCGAGTGCCACGACGAGAGCGGAGGCGGCCAGGCGTGCGGCGCGCATTGGGTGCTTCATGAGGGGAGGTGTCCTTCCGTGACGGCTTCCGCTTGACGGCCCTGATCTGCGGCGCCGACCGCAGGGGCGTGCTGCCTGCGGCGCACCAGGCGCACGCCGACGGCGAGTACGAGTGCGACGAGCCCCGCGGCGATCGCGGCGGGTTCGAGGTAGAGGAGGCAGAGCGCCGCGACGACGCACAGCGCGCGTTCCAACGGCCCTGCCGGGCCGAGCAGCCGGCCGCCGGTGGCCGCCGCCAGCGCGGCGACCGCGACGGCGGAGACCGCGGTCGTCCACAGGACGCCGACCAGGCTTCCCGTGCCCAGCAGTTGGGAGCCGTTGTCGGTGAGCACGAAGGCGAACGGCACCAGGAACGCGGGCAGCGAGTACTTCCAGGTCGCGACCATGGTGCGCATCGGGTTGCCGCCGGTGATGGCGGCCGCGGCGGCCGCCGCGAGCGCTGTCGGCGGGCTCACCTCGGACAGCACCGCGTAGTAGAAGATGAACATGTACGCCTCGGGGGTGCTCACTCCGAGGGAGAGCAGCGCGGGCGCGATGATGACCGCGGCGATGATGAACGAGGCGGTGACCGGTACCGCGAGCCCCAGCACGGACACCGCGACCGCCGCGAAGAGCACGGTCAGCACCAGTTCCACGGTCGGGTTGTCGCCGAACACGCCGGCCGCGTCGACGATGACCGAGGCCAGGTTGAGGCCCAGGCCGGTCTGGGTGACGACGGCGACGATGACGCCCGCCGCGGCGCAGGTGGCGACGACCGGAAGAACCGACCTGCTGCCCTCGGCGAGCGCCCGGTACAGGCGCCGCGGCGTCATCCTGTGCCGTGCGTCGAGGAACGACAGCAGGAACTGCAGCGCGGTGGCGTAGACCACCGCCCGGAACGGGGGCAGTCCCATCGCCATGAAGCCGACGATCATGAAGAGCGACAGGAAGTGGTAGCCGAAGCGGCCCAGCAGCCTCAGCGCCGAGGTGTGCTCCTCGTCCACCACCGGGCGGGCCTGGTGCTTGCGGGCGTCGATCTCCACTGCGAGGAGGATGCCCAGGTAGTACAGCAGCGTGGGCACCAGGGCGTACAGCAGGACGGTCAGATAGCTCGCCTTGAGGTACTCGGCGATGATGAACGCCGCCGCGCCCAGCGTGGGCGGGGAGAGGATCGCCCCGATGCCGGCGGCTGCCAGCACCCCGCCGCCCTGCTCCTTGCTGTAGCCGGCCCGGCGCAGCACGGGCCAGGCGACCGACCCCAGGCTGACCGCCGTGGCGGTGCCGGAGCCGGACACGGTGCCGAGCAGGAAACCCGCGGCCGTCACGGTGCGCCCGGGGGCGCTGCGGGAGCCGCGGAAGGCCGCGAACGACAGGTCGATGAAGAACTTGCCGGCCCCGGAGATGTCGAGCACGGCGCCGAAGATGGTGAACAGCACGATGTAGGTGGCGGCCACGTTCAACGGCACGCCGTAGACGCCGTCCGTGCTCATGAAGAAGTGCGCGGCGATCGCGTCGACGTCGAAGCCGCCGTGCGCCAGCGACCACTGGTAGGGGAGCAGCCCGCCGTAGTACGCGTAGAGCAGGAACGCCGCGCAGAACGCCGGGAGCACCCAGCCGGTGGTCCGCCGGCACGCCTCCAGGACCACCAGGATCATGGCGACCCCCATGACCACGTCGAGGGACGTGGGCAGCTGGCGCCGCTCGATGAAGGCGTCGAACTCCAGCAGCGGGTAGAGGCACACGGCGACGGCGCACACGGCCAGCAGCCAGTCGAACCAGCCGGGGTTGTCGTGACGCGCGGCCTTCGCGGCCGGCGTCCTGCCCCGGCGCCACGGCAGCAGCAGCGCCGGCGCCCGCACCGTTCCGCGGTGGGTCAGGAAGATCAGCGGCAGCGTCGAGGCGAGGAACAGCGTGAGGTAGTACTGGCTGCCCTTGGCGATCGGGAAGAAGATCGCATACAGCACGAAGACCGACAGCGCGGCGCACACCACGGACACGGCTGCGGACACCGCCGGGGAGAGCTTGCGGGCCGGCCGCTCCTGGTCGAACTCGGCCACCAGCTCGTCGGCTGTTCGCTGCCCTGGTTCGGACGGTGACGTCACCATGCTCATGAGGGGCCTCCTCGGACTGGGCACTGCGGTGTGCTGTGCCTCAGACCGTCGCAGCCGTCACAAGAAGGCAACAGAGAACGTCCTCGCTCTTAACGTAGGTTTAGGATTCAGTGATCCGGATCACTTCTACGCTCGTCTCGAAGGCTCAGGACCGTAGCGGCCCGCATACATGCGCCCCCTGGGACGCGGGAGCGGGCGAGCGAAGCACCGGGAGGCCGCGTTGCGCATATTGGTCGTCGAAGACGACAACCGTGTCGCCGAAGCCCTGTCCGGCGCCCTGCGCCGCAACGGGTACGAAGTACAGCGCGCCGCCAACGCCGCCCAGGCCCTCTCCGCGCCGCCGGTCGACCTCGTCCTGCTCGACCTGGGCCTGCCGGACCGGGACGGCATCGAGGTCTGCCGGGAGCTGCGGGCCCGCGGCGGCGTCCCCGTGATCGCGGTGACGGCCCGGGGAGGCGAGCCCGACCGGGTCCGGGGCCTGCGCAGCGGCGCGGACGACTACGTGGTGAAGCCCTTCGGCACCGCGGAGCTGCTCGCCCGGATCGAAGCCGTGCTCCGGCGCAGCATGGGCCGGCGCACGAACGAGGACCTGCTCCTCACCCTCGACGGCCTCGAGATCGACCTCGCACGGCGCACGGTCGCCGTGGACGGGAAGCCCGTGCCCCTGACCCGCAAGGAGTACGACATCCTGGCCGTGCTGGTGCGCGCCGGCGGCGCGGCGGTCGCCCGTGACCGCATCCTGGTCGAGGTGTGGCAGTCGACGTACGACGGGATGTCGCGCACGCTCGACGTTCATGTGGCTACCCTGCGTGGCAAGCTGGGGCGCACGGGATGCCTCGTGCGGACCGTCCGCGGCTTCGGATACCGCCTCGCCGTCTCGGACGCCGCGGCTTCGGGCGCCGCCCCGCCGCCCGCGGCGGCCGGCTGCTGAGCACGCGATGCGCCGCCGACTCCTCGTCATCGTCTGCGCCCTCGTCGCGGGCCTGATCGTCGCCCTCAGCGTGCCCCTGGTGCGAGCCACCGCGGAACGCGCGATCCAGACCTCGTTCATCGGACGCGTCCAGGACAGCGCCTGGTTCGCCGACATGGCCGCCACCGCCCTGGAGACAGGGCGGACGGGCCGGCTCAAGGCCGCCGCCGACCGCTACACCGGCCTGTACGACTCTCGCGTGGTGGTGGTCGACGCCGACCGCGAGGTCGTCGTCGCCTCGCGCCCCGTGGACCTCGAGACGCCGGAGGTGCGCTCGGCGCTGCTGCAGGGCTTGGCCGACCGGCCCGCCGAACAGCCGAGCGTCGTATGGCCGTGGGAGGACCGCCCGTTCGTCCAGGCCGAGGCCGTCAAGCGGGACGGGCGCGTGCTCGGCGCCGTGCTGATCGTCTCGCCCACCGACCGGGCGCGCTCCGAGGTAGCGGACCATCTGGCCCTCGTCGTGCTCGGCAGCCTCGCGGCGCTCGTCGTCGTCCTGATCGCGGTCGCGACCCCGGTGGTCCGCTGGGTGCTGCGCCCGGTCCACGAGCTGGACCGCGCTACGCACGAAGTCGCCCTGGGACGGCTCAAGACCCATGTCTCGGACCGGGTCGGGGCTCCCGAGCTGCGCCGCCTGGCCCACAGCTTCAACGCGATGGCGGAGAGCATGCACGCCTCCCAGGAGCAGCAGCGGGCCTTCGTGGCGCAGGCCTCCCACCAGCTGCGCAACCCGCTGACGGCGCTCCGTCTGCGGGTGGAGAATCTGGAGGAGTTCGTGGACGACCCGCGCGGTCTGTACGAACTGCAGTGCGCGGTGGAGGAGGCCGACCGGTTCGGCGAGATGCTCGACCGGCTGCTGGAGATGGCGAGGGCGGAGGCGTCCGAGGCGGAGCGCAGGCCCGTCGACGTCTCGGCCGTGGTCGCCCACCGCGCCGAGGCATGGCGGGCGGCCTACGACGCGGAGGGCGTCGCTCTCACGACGCGGATACCCGAAGGGGTGGGCGCCCTGTCCCTGCCCGACTGTCTCGACCACACCCTGGACACCCTGCTCGACAACGCCCTCAAGTTCGGAGACGGCGCTCCGGTGGACGTCTCGGTGACGCGTGTCCCGGGCGGCCGCGGCGACGGCGGCCCGGCCTCGCCGGGCAGCGGCCGGGCGGGCGCGACACAGGGCGCGGTGGAGGTGACGGTCCGCGACAGGGGCTCCGGGCTGTCCGCGGAGGAACTGTCCCAGGCGGGAGGGAGGTTCTGGCGCAGCACACGGCACCAGAACGTCCGGGGGACGGGCCTTGGACTCGCACTCACCCGGATGCTGGTGGAGGCGGGCGGCGGCGAGCTGCGCCTTGCGGCGGCTCGGCCGCACGGACTGACCGCGACCGTACGTCTGCCTGCCGCCCCCGAGCCCCCCGCCATCCCCTGACCAGTGCCTCAGGGGTGCGACTCGCGGTACCAGCGGGCGGCGCCCGGGTGGAGTTCCAGCGGATGCGTGGCGATGGCCGTGCGCCGGTCGAGGCGGCGGGCCTCCGGGTGGGCGCGTATCAGCTTCGACTGCCCCTCGAACAGCAATCGGGTCAGCCAGTACGCCTCTGAGTCCGGCATGTCGCGGCGCACGACCAGGAAGTTCGGCACGCTCACCGTGGTCACCGCGCTCCGCGCGCCGTAGACCACGGCAGGCACCGTGGTCTCGGTGTACAGCTCGCCGTAGGACCGGGTGAGCTCCCCGACCACGTCGCCGAGGTCGACCAGCCGGATCTCGGTGCTGCGGCGAAGGTCGGTGATCGCTCCCGTCGGCAGGCCGCCGCTCCAGAAGAACGCGTCGATCCGGTCGGCCGCCAGCGCGGTCGCGGACTCGCGCACGTCCAGTCGCAGCGAGGTCAGGTCCTTCTCGGGGGAGAGCCCGGAGACCTTCAGGATGCGTTCGGCGATCAGCGCCGTGCCCGAGCCCTCGGCGCCCACGGAGACGCGCAGCCCCCGCAGCGCCTTGGTGCTGCGCACCGGGCTGTCCGCGCGGACCACCAGCTGCACATAGTTGTCGTACAGGGCCGCGAGCGCCGTCACGTGCAGCGGCCGGGAGAAGGGCGCGCGCCCGGCGACGGCGTCGGCAGCGGCGTCGGCCAGGGTGAACCCCGCCTGTGCCCGGCCGGTGTCCACCTGGCGCAGGTTGTCCACGCTCCCGCCGGTGTGCAGCACCCGCGCCGAGGCGTCGGGCAGCCGACGGCTGATGACGTCGGCGTAGCCGGCCCCGTACTCCGCGTAGACGCCGCCCGGATTGCCGGTGGCCACCCTGATCTCACCGGACGGTCGATTCGGCGTGTCGCTCCCCGTGCACGCCGTCGGCAGCAGCACCAGGGCGAGCGCGACGGCGAGCAGGCGTGCCACACGCATGGGACCTCCCTCGACAGCGCACCGGCCGTCCGCCCCGGCCACGGAGACGGGCCGCCGTTCATCAGACTAGCGGCCCCGGGGAGGGGGCGACGGCCTCGTGCTCCCGGCTGGAGCCGCCGCCGCTGGATCGACGATGCCGCCGTTGCGGAGCCCATGGACGGCGAACGGCAGCAGGGCGCCGCGCTCTCGGCGCCGCCCGATGCCCCCATCGGGTCCAAGGCTCCGCACCGAACCGTGGGGCGTTCCCTCATCGCCCGGAAGAGACCGCGCTCCGCCCCCGTCGCTCGGGCCCCTGGCGCGAGGAGCCGAAGCGGGTACAGAGGCAGGTAATTTGACGGTTCCGCAACCTGGCGTGCTGATCCGATGGTTCCCGTAGCGGGCTGACTGTCACGGCGCAGGCGAGCGGGAGTCATGTTCGCGTCGGCGCACCGCGAGCCAGCCGTCCCGTCTCTCCCCGGGCGGGCGGCCGCCCTTGGAGACACCAGGCCGCGCTCGTTCGGAACGGCAAAGTATCCGAAGGGATCCGCCATGACCACGGCACACATCAGCCAACCACCGCGCATAAGACCCGGCGGCCGGCATGCCCGGCGCCGACACGTGATTCTCCTCGTCCTGGCCCTGTGCGCAGCGACGTTCGGCGTCGTCCTCTCGCCGATGCTCGACGGGCGCGCCCACGCGGAGCCGCTCAACCTGACGCAGTACGTCGACCCGTTCATCGGCACCGACGACAGCACATCGCCCGACCCGGTGCCCGACGGCGCCGGCGGCAGTACGTATCCGGGGGCGGTCTACCCGTACGGAATGGTTCAGTTCAGCCCGGACACCCCCGACGCCAAGCCGTCGGGGTACCGCAAGAGCGACCCGAACATCGACCAGTTCAGCATGACCCACTTCGACGGCGCCGGCTGCGCCAACAACGAGAACCTCGGGATCATGCCCACCACCGCGTCCGTCGACTCCACGAACTCACCAGGGGAGAACTGGTCCCGCTTCGCGTCGGAGAAGTCCAACGAGATCGCACACCCCGGCTACTACCGGACCATCCTGGGCGACGCCACCAAGGTGGAGCTCAGCGCCACCCAGCGCACCGGCGCGGCGAGGCTGACTTTCCCCTCCTCAGCCGGCGCCGCGCGGGTTCTGCTCAACACCAGTGGCAACGCCACCGGCGGCACCGGCTTCGCGCGCACGACCGTCAGCGGCGACGAGGTGTCGGGCTGGACGACGGGCGGCGACTTCTGCACGCCCGCGGGTGAGAAGGCCAACGCGTTCCGCATCTTCTTCGTGATGAAGTTCGACCGTCCGCCCACCGGGTTCGGCGCCTGGGAGGGCGGCAAGGTCAGCCAGGCGACCAGCGGCCGGCTGACGAGCGAGGGCGCCGACAGCGGCGGCTTCCTCACCTTCGACGCGGGCAGCGGGAGGCCGGTCACCCTGAAGACGGGCCTGTCGTTCGTGAGCATCGACGGCGCCCGGCAGAACCTGGCCCAGGAACAGCCCGACCAGTCCACCTTCGACACGGTGGAGCAGGCGGCTCTGCTCGCCTGGAACACCAAGCTCAACAGCGTTCAGGCCACCGGCGGCTCCGCCACCGATCTGAGGAAGTTCTACACGGCGCTGTACCACGTGATGCAGAGCCCCAACACGGCCAGCGATCTCGGGTACAAGGACGCCGACGGCAAGGACGTGGGCGCCCGGTACATGGGCTTCGACGGCAAGGTCCACACGGTCCCCAGCGGTATGTCGGCCGTGTACCAGAACTACTCCGGATGGGACGTCTACCGGTCCTGGGCCGCGCTCACCTCGCTCATCGCACCCGACGTCATGACAGACATCGTCAAGTCCATGATTCTCGGCGGGCAGCAGGGCGGTCTGCTGCCCCGCTGGTCGCAGCAGAACACCGAGACGTACACCATGCCGGGCGACCCAGGGCCGATTGTGATCTCCAGCGCCTACGCGTTCGGCGTCCGCGACTTCGACACGGCAGAGGCGCTCAAGCTGATGAAGGAGAACGCAGGGGGCGCCTCCTACGCGGAACCGCGGCCGGACACGGAGAATTGGCCGGACTCCTACTCCTGGTTCCCCGGCAGAAAGATCCGGGACGACTCGGTTGCCTACGAGACCCACGGCTTCATTCCCCGTCAGCCGTCGACATCGCTGGAGTACGCGGCGTCGGACTTCGCCATCGGCCAGTTCGCCAAGGCGCTGAAGGACGGCGACTCCAGCGCCCTCCTCCAGCGCGCGCAGAAATGGACCAACGTCTTCAACCCAGCGTCCGGCTACGTCCAGCCACGCTACAAGGAGGGGGACTGGGTCTGGCCGCTCGACCCGGCCGGCCACCATGGCTTCACCGAAGGCAACGCCTCGCAGTACACCTGGATGGTCCCCTTCGACTACCGGTCCCTGTTCGACCTCATGGGCGGCCGCGCGACCGCGATCCAGCGTCTCGACCAGCACTTCACCAAGCTCAACGCCGGCATCTCGAATCCGTACTTCTACATCGGCAACGAGCCCGAGCACCATGTGCCGTGGGCGTACAACTTCGCCGCCAAGCCCGCGGGCACGAGTGCCGTGGTGCGACGGATCATGAACGAGTTCACCACCGGTGCGGGCGGCCTGCCCGGCAACGACGACCTGGGCGCCACCTCCGCCTGGTACGTATGGGCTGCCCTGGGGATGTACCCGGCCACCCCGGGCGCGGACACCCTCGCCCTGCACGGCCCGCTGTTCTCCTCGGTGCTCGTCCAGCGCCCGGGGGACCGCGACATCCAGATCAACGGCGCCGGAGACGGGCAGTATGTGCAGCGCCTGTCCGTCAAGGGCGACCAGACGAGCCGCAACTTCATCCGGTACCAGGACATCGCCGACGGAGGCACGCTCGACTTCACCATGGGCGCGTCGCCAAGCGCCTGGGGAACTGGTCCTGACGACGTGCCGCCCTCGTTCAACGACGGCTTCACCGCCGAGAATCCCCAGCCGCCCGCTGCGGCGGACCTCGGTCCGAACCTGGCCCGAGAGGGGACGGCCAGTGGCTCGGCGCCGTGCGGCAAGGACCAGAGCCCGGACAAGGCCACCGACGGGGACCTCACCACCAAGTGGTGCTCGACCGAGTCGGCCAGCTACCTCCAGGTCGACCTGGGCACACCGCAGACGGTGTCGTCGTTCGTGGTCAAGCACGCGGGTCTCGGCGCCGAGAACACCGAGTTGAACACCAAGGCCTTCACGATCCAGACGAGCACCGACGGCGCCGACTTCACTCCCGCCGCGACAGTGTCCGGCTCGAGGGACAGCCGCACCCACCACACGCTCAGCTCGCCCGTGACGGCGCGCTACGTCAAGCTGGCCATCACCCAGCCCACCGACAAGACGAACAACAACACCTCGAGCATCTACGAACTGGAGGTGTACGGTCCCATCACGCCACATCAACCGGCGCCTGGGACTCCCGAACCGCCCGACGACTCGCCCTCTGCCCCCGAAACGGCTCCGGCACCGAGTCGGCCTTCCGAACCGGCTGAGTTCATGCTGGTGAACCAGGCTTCGGGACGGTGCCTCGACAGTGCCGCAGGACAGTGGACCTCGAACCCGGGGAGTGCGGTCGCCCAACTCTGCTACACCGCCCAGCGCCCCTACAACCAGGTGTGGAGCGTCACCTCGCGCAAGGAGCTCACCAGCGCGGGCAAGTGCCTGGGCGCCTCCGGCAATGTCGGACGCGGCACTCCCGTCACCATGATGGAGTGCGGCGCCTCGAACCAGCAGTGGACCTTCGACCCCGACGGGACCATCCGAGGCGTGCAGTCCCGACTGTGCCTGGGCCTGGACACCAGAGCCGCCGACAAGAACCCCATCGCCGGCCTTGTCCTCCAGGCCTGCGCCAGTCCGACGGAGCCCGGCCAGAAGTGGAACCGCAGCTGATCCACCGGCACTCCACGGACCGTCTGTCAGACCCGCCTGGGATGCTCCGAGCATGGAGATGACAGTGCAGCTGACGATCGACTGCTCCGATCCGCAGGCGATGGTGACTTTCTGGGCCGAGGCCCTGGGCTACGTTCCTGAGCCGCCGCCGGGCGGGCACGCCACGTGGCGTGCCTACTGGGCGGCGGCGGGGGTGCCCGAGGCAGAGCTGCCGGCTGGCGCCGGGGACATCCCGGAGTCCATCGTCGATCCCGCGGGACGTGGACCGAGGGTGTGGTTCCAGCAGGTTCCGGAGCCGAAGGTCGCCAAGAACCGGTGGCACTTCGACCTGAAGGTCGGCGGGGGCCGTGACGTCCCGCTGGACGTCCGCGCACAGCGGGTCACGGCCACGGTGGAACGGCTGGTCAAAGCCGGCGCCACCGTGCTGGGGATCAAGGACGAGCCGGACATGGGGCTCTACGCCGCGGCCCTGCAGGACCCCGAGGGCAACGAATTCGACGTCGTCTGAGGGGCGTTGCGACGGTGCTGGTCACAGCCGCTCGTTCACGGCTGCGACCAGCACCGTCGCCTCGTGGCGGACGGAGAGCCTGCCGTACCTGGTGGCCACTGCCCGGTGCCTTCAGGCCGGTCGATCCCGAACTCCGGTTCTTGCGGAAGGAGTACGCGCGGCGGGTTCGCCCAGGCGCCGGGCGGCGGTGCGCCAGGCAGCGGTGACGGCCTGGTGTGCGGTCGCGGTCGCCGTCGCGATCTCGGCGGGCAGGTGCAGCGGAGCGCCGACATGGACGTGCAGGAAGGGACGGCGTGCGGGGGCCGTGAGGAGTCCCGCGACCTGCTTGGCGAGGCTGCCGGAGGCGACCCGGCGAGCTCCGGCCTGGCCGATCGGGATGATGGGGGCGCCGGTGGCGGTGGCGAGCCGAGCAGGGCCGCTGCGGAAGGAGGCGGGGGCGGCTTCGGCGGCGTCCTTGCGGGGCGGTATGCGCCCCTCGCCGTAGACGAGCACGTGACGACCCGCCTCGAGCGCTGCCGCGGCTGTGTCCAGGGCGTCGGCTGCGTGGGCGGTGCGGCGGAAGACGGGGACGTGGCCGTCGCGGTCCAGGAGGTGTCGCAGGACGGGGATGCGCCACAGTCCGGCGGTGGCGAGGACGACGGGTTCGATGTCCATACGGCGAAGGGCGGCCAGCACGATGCCGGGGTCCGCCAGTGATGTGTGGTTGGCGACGAGGATGCCGGGAGCCGGGACGGCGACCAGATCGGTCGACGTCGTCAGGCGGCCGAGCGAGGGGACGATGGCGGCGGCTATACGGCTGAGCACGTAACTCCTGTGTTCTGCACGGCGAGGTGATCTTCATCATCTCGCTGCGGCTCGCAGGAGGCCTGAGTCCGCGTACTCATCTGTCCTGGTGGCGCCGTGATCAGGTGAACGGGACACGCCTTAGCCTGGAGGGACCGGTCCCTGGCCGTCATGTCATAGGGCAGCGAGCGCACCGGTTCGTCGCCGTCCCCGCAACAAGGAATCCGGGTAAGCGCCATGGCCTCGCTCGTCTACTTCCGCAAGGTCGCCGAGTCGGACGGCTGGGTCGAGTACGCCTTCGGCTCCGATCTCGACGACATGCCGCGGCGCCTCGTGATGGACCGGGAGAGCCGCAGGGGACGCCCGCTCGACGGCGGCGCCGACTACGCGTTCCTCAAGGCGTCGCGAAAGATCAATGCGATGCGCGATGAGACGTCGCAGTGGCCCGACCGGGGGATGAGCGCCAGCTGACGAGCCCTGAGGACCCGCACGCGCGGCACCAGGCTTCCTCGAGGTCGGGCCACGGCGCGGGCCTCCACAGGCTCGCAACCCCTGCCCCTGACCACACCGGCACCCAGCCGGCGCAGCGCCGGAGCGCACGCCTCAGCACCACGGGAGCTGCCCGCGGCGGGCGGTGGCCCGGGAGGGAGAAATCACTCCATCGGGTGGGAGATGCCGCAGGATGGCGTAGTGCCGAAATGCCGTGGGCACTTTCCGCAGCGGCGTGGGGTTCCACGCCGTCAGCGGAAGCATGGGAGGACCGTCATGCAGTACGACGACGTGTACGAACCACCGGCCATGGTGGAGGTCGGCGACTTCGCCGAGCTGACCCGCGGCGAGGCCCTGGGCGCGTACTACGAGGGCGGGTTCCCGCCCTACGAGTGGTACCTCGGCCCCAGCTGAGCCCGAGGCCGACAGCACATGACGGGTGACGTGCCATGAGCGGTGATGTGTGGTTCACGATCCTTCCGGACGGTGAATCCGGCGTGGCCGCGGCGCGGCTCCTGCGCCCCTGGGCCACCGAGACCATCGCTCACCACTCCGGTCGGCCGTGGCTGCTGGGCAGTTGGCCGGACGGGCTGGTGACGGTGGGCGCGGCGGGGGCGCGGCGAGTCGCGGTGATCGGGCGCTGCCCGGTCACCGTCGAGGATCTGTCCGCGCGGGCGGGGCGACTGCGCGACATCGGGGACGTGGAGCGGGTCGCCCACGGTCTGACCGGGAGCTTCCACCTCCTCGCCTCCGTCGAGGGCTCGGTCCGGGCCAGGGGGAGCGCGTCCGGGGTGCGGCGGCTCTTCTACGCGCAGCTGGGCGGAGTGTCGGTGGCCGCAGACCGGTCGGACCGGCTCGCCGCTGTGATCGGAGCGGCGCCTGACGAACGGCTCCTGGCCGCTCACCTGCTCGCCTCGCCGCTTCCGTATCCGCTGGACGACCTCTGTGTCTGGCAGGGCGTGCGAGCCCTGCCGTCCTTCGACTGTCTGCTCCTCGACGGGGACGGGCGGGCGAGGACCCAGCGGTGGTGGACCCCGCCGGAGCCGCAGCGCGCATGGCGGGAAGGAGTGCCCGCGGTGCGCGCGGCGCTGACCGCCGCGGTGGGCGCCTGCACCGCCGGCGGGGGCACGGTGAGCGCGGATCTGACGGGCGGTCTGGACTCCACGAGCCTGTGCTTCCTCGCCGCCCGGGAGCAGGAGCGGACCCGGCCGGACCAAGCGAGGCTGGTGACGCTGCGCTGGCAGAGCCTCGACCCGGAGAACGACGACGCGGCGTGGGCCGCGCGCGCCCTCGCCCGCCTGCCCGGCAGCGAGCACGTCACACCCGCTCGCGACCAATGGCCCCTCTGGTACAGCGACTTGACGTCTCTCGCCGGCGACGCCGTCCCCACCGACGAGCCGGGACCCTGGGTGCGCGACGGAGCAAGGATGGCGGCGCTGTGCCGCCTGATGACAAGCCGGGGATCACGCCTGCACCTGATGGGAGGCGGCGGAGACGAGCTGTTCAGCACGTTCCCCCCGCACCTGCACGACTACGTCCGGCGCCGTCCGCTGGCGGCGTATGCCCGTATCCGTACGCAACGCGCCTCCCAGCACTGGCCGCTCGGGCAACTGCTGCGCCAGCTCGCCGACCGCAGGACGTTCGGCCAATGGCTGGCCGCATGGGCACAGAGCCTGACCGCCGCCGCGCCTTCCTCGGCCGCCCTGGTCCGCAGAGCCCCCTCGACGGCGTGGGGGGTGGACCTGCGCATGCCGCCGTGGGCGACCCGGGACGCGGCCTTGGCCGTGCAGAGCCTGCTCCGGGAAGCCGCCGAGAGCGCCGAGCCGCTCGCGCCCGAGCGCGGACAGCACACGGCGCTCGCGTGCGTACGGATCGGTGGGCGCGGCCTGCGGCAACTGGATCAGGTGACCTCCCGCAGCGGCCTGGGGCAGGCCGCCCCCTACCTCGACGACCAGGTCGTCGAGGCGGCCCTGGCCATCCGCGTGGCCGAGCGCAGCACGCCCGGCCGGTACAAGCCGGTGCTCGCCGAGGCGATGCGCGGCATCGTGCCCGACGAGGTCCGGCGGCGGCAGACCAAGGGCGAGTACAGCACGGACTTCCACGTCAGTCTGCGCCACAACCGCGCCGCCCTGGTCGAGCTCTTCGACGGCTCGTGGCTCGCCCGGGCCGGACTGATCGACGACGCCGCGGTCCATGCGTCGCTGCTCGGGGTGCACCCCACGCCGGAGGGGCTGCGCTCCCTCAGCTCCACCCTCGGCAGCGAGATCTGGCTCCGTGCCCGCCCCGCCCACACCCGCCCGCCGACGACCGCGATCACTGAAGGAGCGCCGTGAGCCTGACCCTGCGAGGCGACGTCTGCGCGACGGACACAGAGGACGGCATGGTGTTGCTCGACGAGATCAGCGGCCGCTACTGGCAGCTCAACCGCACCGCGGCGCTCGTCCTGCGCAGCCTCATCGACGGCGCGGAACCACCGGACACGGCACGCGCGCTGTGCGACGCCTACCCCCGGCTCACCGCCGAGCGCGCCGGCGCCGACACGGCCTCCATCACGCGTGCGCTGATCGAGGCCCGGCTGGTGGTGCCCGCGTGAGCCAGTCGATGGTGCCCGCCGCCCGCGGCCGCCTGTCCCTGCGCCGCCGTCCCGCCGCCCTCCTCGCCACGGCCGCCGCCCGGCTGATCGTCGCCCTCAAGCCGCACCGCATCCGCCGCGTCCTGTCCGTGGTCCGGCGCGGGGCCGCCCCCGCCACCACCCGGCAGGCGTTCGCCGCCCGCGAGGCCGTCGTCGCGGTCAGCGCGCGCTGCGCCGGGGAGGGCTGTCTTCAGCGTTCCGTGGCCACAGCGCTGCTGTGCCGGATGCGCGGGGTCTGGCCGGACTGGTGCACAGGAGTGCGCACCGCGCCGTTCCGCGCACACGCCTGGGTGGAGGTCGACGGCCTCCCGGTGGGCGAGCCGTACCGGCCGGGGGAGTACCAGCGGATGATGGTGGTGCCGGCCAGCGTGCCGGGAAGGCAGCCGTGAGACCCGGCGGTCCCCGGCCGCGATGAGGTCCTCGGCAGCGAAAGGGCCGGATAGCAGGTAGCGGCGCCCACGACGAAATCCCGTGGCGAACTGGACTCCGGCGATGGCAAGCTCATCTCACGAAGGGGCGTAGCTCAGCCCGGCCAGAGCAGCGGATTCCAAACCCGCACGCCGCAGGTTCGAATCCTGCCGCCCCTGCCACTACAGCTCCACGAGGACGATCCCGTCGACCTTCTCGGCATCGCGGATGGCGGGTTCCGGCAAGCGCCGGGGCGCCTCCTGCTCAGGGGGGACGTACCTGCTCGGCCTGATTACTCACCCTTGAGCCGCCGCTGAGCGACCGTGTCACCGGCCGAGTCCGGTGAGCCCGTCGCCGAGGACGCTGGCGCCCAGGAGGACAAGCACGATCACCATGATCACGGTGCTGTTGGCGACCATGAACTGCCGCACGCTGTCGAGGAACGACGCCGCACGCTGTCCGCCGACGAGTTGGACGACGACGGCGCCGATGACCGTGCAGGAACCGAGGAGCACGAAGACGGCGATGGCCACCGCAAGGTCGCCGTTGTGGGCGTCGGCTTCAACGGCCGACGTGGCGGCCGACGCGGTCAGCACGAAGTTCTTCGGATTGGCGCCCGACAGCAGCACACCGAGACCCAACGCCCGCCCGGCCGACGCGCCGTCCAGCTGAGCCATCCAGCGCGGCGCCTCGACCTCGTCGCCGGCCCGTGGCCGCAGCCGCCATTTGCGCACCCCGAGGACGATGAGCGCGGCTCCGGCGAACACCCGCCCCCAGTCGGCGATCGCCGACGACGCGCTGTCGGGGTCGTCGGCGCCGCCGAACACCCCCACGATGAGCGTGGCCACGATCGCAAGTCCGAGGACCCAGCCGAGGGCGAACAGCGCGCCGTTGCGGCGGCCGTGCCGCCCGGCCAGCAGCAGCACGACGCCGATCAGCGGGAATGGGCTGAGCGCCACGGCGAGCGCCGCCGGCAGCACGGCCCCGATCGCCTGGATCAGCACTGGACGCCCTTCCCACTGCACGCCGGTAGCTCCGAAGTGCCCTGCCAGGACGGTATCGAGCGACACCCCGTCCAGCGGCTCTTGCTCCGCCGTCCAAACGGGTCGTGGTCCGGCAGTTCGCCGGCCGAGACGCGGAAGCCGCACCAGCGCGGCAGCGGGAACCGCGACCTGAACTCGACTGAGTCATGTCCATCGAGCTGCGGGCCGACCGCTTCCCGGGCGGGGCCGGGGAGTGGTCGCATGCAGGTGGCCTGCCGCCGTGACGACCGCGCCGGCGGCGGACTGCGCGCCGGTCGGCAGGCGCTCCGGATGCCATGTCGGCGCGGATCGTCACGGACAGCCGTCAGGCGGCCGTCGAGGACACGCTCCACAGGACCCGGTCAAGCGACGGGCGACGCCGTGGTCATGCGCATTGTGGAGCGGGTCGATGCCCTCCAAGGCGGCCCACCTGACCCCGCCGGCGAGGCCGCCTGCCTGTTCCCTATCGACGGGCGCAGGTCCAAGCACCCATACCCTGCAGCCTGGCCAGCCTCCTGGCGGTGGCGATCTGCTCCGATTTCGTGGCCAGGTCGGCTCGGGGAGCGTACCGACGGCCACCCGCGGCCTCCCAGCTCGACTGGGTGAACTGCAGACCGCCGTAGTGCCCATTGCCTGTGTTGGCACGCCAGTTGCCACCCGACTCGCACTGGGCGATCGCGTCCCAGTTGGCGCGAGGTCTGGAAGAGTGGGCGGCCGCTTCGGCGGTATGGGTCGGTGCTGCCTGACACAAGACCACTGCGCAGAGCAGGGCCAGGATGATGCTTCCGGTTCGCTGGCTGTCTTGGAGACGAGACATCAGTCCTCCTTCGCTGTCCGGCAGACCGGCACCACGTGTCAGGCCAGTCCGCCTACGGCCGTCGAGCCGTGTAGGCAGCACAGCACGCCTCTTTGCCGCCGCCCGGCTTTTTTCGGCAGGCGTCCGGTCGACGCCACCCGTACGGCGGCCGCAGGCGTCGCTTGTACGGCTCACCGTGCCTCTGGGACATGCGCTCTGCGCGTACGCGGGCCAGCGCGATGATCGCGGAGGGCCGGTCGCCATACGACATCGGGCCCCGCGCCTTCGCGCGGGGCCCAATGTCGTCATGAGTAGCGGGGGCAGGATTTGAACCTACGACCTCTGGGTTATGAGCCCAGCGAGCTACCGAGCTGCTCCACCCCGCGTCGGTGAACACAACTCTACGGCACTGACGGCGTGCGTCGAACCAGATTTCGCGCGACGGCCTTTCTGGGACGCATCCGTCCAGGTAGACGGCCTGGCTGTGGCGCGATCCGGTGCCAGGGTCCGAACCTGCCGGCGGCGGTGCCGGCCCTCTGGTGGGCGTGTCGTTCATACGTCACGCTGGCCATCAGCGGGAGAGGGGGAGGGCGTGACGAGGTCGCTTCCTCGCGGCGCTGAGGCCGCAGTCGTCTTGGACTCCGTGATCGCCGACTGGGTCGTCTCGTCGGAGGATCGATCTTGACTGCGGCTGAGAGAAATTCGAGGCTGACTCCGCGCGGCGTCATGCGCTGGCCGCTGGGCCTGCATGTCGCCACAGTGCTGGTGCTGGCCGTGGCCGCAGCGTTCGCCGTCTTGGGACTGCTGTGGCTGGCACTGGGGGCGCCACACGTGCAGGTAGCCGGACCGCTCAAACCCGGCGACGCATACGACGCGATCAAGATCGCATTAGCTGTCGTGGCCGGAACCGGCGGCGTAGTAGCCCTTGTGGTCGCCTACCGGCGCCAGCATCTCAATGAGACCGCCGACGCCCGGGAGTACGAGAAGGCGCTGATCGACCGATTCGGCGCGGCTGCCGAGCAACTCGGAGCCGACCAGCCGGCTGTACGCATGGCTGGCGCGTACGCGATGGCACGGCTCGCCGATGAGTGGCCGCAGGAACGGCAGATGTGCGTCGACGTGCTGTGCGGCTATCTGCGCATGCCACACGCGCCCGACCCACCCACCGACGAGCAGACGCTGACGGCCTGGCAACGCGAGCGGAAGGTCCGTGAGACCGTCCTGCACCTCATCGGCGCCCACTTGCGCGACGACGCCCCTGAATCCTGGCAGGGCTACGACCTCGACTTCGCCGGTGCTGTGATCGACGTGGCCAGCTTCCGCGGCGCCCGTTTCACCGGCGGCGAGATCGTGTTCGCCCAGACGCTCTTCGTCGCCCACGGCAGAGACCAGGTCATCTTCGACGACGTCGACTTCGCCGAGGGCAGCCACGTCTACTTCCGCCTCGCCGAATTCCGCAGCGGCTCCGTCCGCTTCAACCGTGCCGTCTTCAGCGGCGGCTGGGTCACGTTCGACAGTGCCCTCTTCACCGGCGCACAAGTAGACTTCCGCGACGCTGCCTTCGCGGCGGGCGAGATCCTCTTCGAGGACGCTGAGTTCTCCGACGGCCGCGTCGACTTCAGCGGGGCGACCTTCACCGGCAGCACGGTGAACTTCGGTGATCACCACATCCCTTCGATCTACCGAACGGTGTCGGCCGCTCGCTTCAGCGGCGGCGCCGTCGACTTCTCTCAAGCAGCCGACTTCACCCGTCCTCCCCGGTTCGGCCTGCAGACGCTGCCTCCCGGGCTCCAGCTTCCTTCGGGCACTGCCATCGCCGACCTGCCGTGATGAGGCGATGAGGAAGGTCCGGCGCGTTGCCGCTTGCCTGGCCGCTCTTCGGCCGTGAGCATCGCGCGGACGCAGGTACGCAGACATGCAGGCACGCAGGTATCCGAGCAGGTAATTCTGCGCTGCCGTCCAGAGTGCTCAAGCCCCACGCTTGGAGCCCAAGACCGCCTTCCTCGCCTGCACGCCGGCCACCGCTGGCCCTTGGAGACCACGGGACGACAGGGCGCGGAAGCTCACGGTCTCGGAAGCCGCCCCCAAGCGCCGAAGAGCCGTTCGGGGGCGCGTTCCGACGAACCCTCGAAACTCCCCGCCGGCCGGGGCGGTCTGTTCGGGGCGGCCGGGAGAATCAGAGGCGGGGAATGTGCTCCTGCGCCCAGGTGGCGATCTGGGTGCGGGTCGTGAACCCCAGCTTGGCCAGGATGCGCTGGACGTGTCCCTGCGCGGTGCGCGGCGAGATGACGAGCTGGGCCGCGATCTGCTTGTCGGTCAGGCCTCGAGCGACCAGAAGGACGACTTGGCGCTCGCGAGGAGTGAGCACGGTCGCCGGATCGTGCTCCGGAGGGGCGGGTGGCGCGGGAGGCTTGTTGAGTGCGCGCGCGATGGCCTGCTCCATGGTCAAGGCGGCGCCCGACCGCATATGGGCGGTGAAGCCCTCCTCGCCCAGGGTCTCCCGGAGCAGAGCCTCGCACTCCGCGCGATGGTGGAGCAGGCGTCCGACACCGGGCAGTATGGCACCGACCTTCTCCCAGGCGTTCTGCGCCGCGCCCAGCAGCTCCGCAGCCTGCGCGCCGTCCCCGTCGCTCGCGCGCGTCCAGGCCAGCACTTCCAGGCACTGGGCCACGGCCAGCCCGTTGAACGCGGGCTGGCCGGTGCTCAGGCTCTCCTGGAGGTGTCTGACGGTGTGCAGAGTGTCTCCGTTCAGCCAGCTCTGGAGTCCGAGGAGCCACAGGGTGAACGCGCGGGACCACTGAGCGCCGTGGGCGTCGCACAGCTCCAGGCACTCCTTGCCGAGGGCTGCGGCGCGGGGGTCGGCGGCAAGGCAGCAGGCCAGGCTGAGCAGGTACAGGGTGGCCCAGGTGTCGCCGATGTCCCCGTGGTCGCGGTACAGGGCGAGGGCTCGCTCGAAGACAGGGATGGCGCGCGCGAAGTCGTCCTGGAAAAGGGCGGTCAGAGCGTCGAACTGTTCGGCGTACGCCTGCGCCAGCGGGTCGTCGAGAGCCTGCGCCAACGTCCGGCAGTCCGCGAGCCGGACGTGTGCCGAGGCAGTGTCGCCGCGCAGGAGAGCCAGCCATCCGTCGGCCCACAGGGCCTTGAGTCTGGCGAGGCTGGGCGTGGCGTCCGATGCGAGCGCCCGGCCCAGCCAGTGCCGCTCTTCCTCCAGGCTGCCCGCGCCGAGGCGGTGGCACCACAGCGATCCGGCTGTCTCCAGACCGGCTTGGGCCTCGCCAGGTTCGGTCAGGCAGTAGTCGAGTGCGGTGCGGAGATTGGGCCGCTCCTGGTGCAGGCGGGCGAACCAAGCCGTCTGCGCTCCGGTGAACCACTGGGTCTCGGCTCGCAGTACGAGCGCCTGGTAGTAGTCGCGGTGGCGGCGGCGCAGCTCCCGGGCAGCCTCGTCGGTCAGCTTCAGGCAGCCGTACTGGCGGAGGGTTTCCAGCATGCGGTACCGGGCGTGCTGCTCCTCTCGGACCAGCACGGACTTGTCCACCAGGCCCGCCACGAGGTCGAAGACCTCCTGCGCGGCGAGGCCGGATCCGGTGCACACCGACTCGATCGCCTCCAAGTCGAAGGCGCCGGGGAAGACGGAGAGTCTGGCCCAGAGCAGTTGCTCCTTGGGGGCGCAGAGATCGAAGCTCCAGTCGAGGGCCGCGCGCATGGTCTGCTGGCGGGGCAGGGCGGCTCTGCTCCCCCCGGCCAGCAGCTCGAACCGGGCGCCCAGCCGTTCCAGGATCTGCTCGCAGGTCAGTACCCGCAGCCGGGCGGCGGCCAGCTCGATGGCCAGCGGAATGCCGTCGAGGCGACGGCAGATCAGGGCGGCCGTCCTGCCGTACTGAGGGGGAGCGCACTCTCCCAGCGACGCGGCAGCCCGGTCGGCGAACAGGTCCAGCGCGTCGCTGAGCCCGGCTTGCCCGGCCTGATCGACCGGCCTGGGGTCGTCCGGGTCGGGGGCGGCGAGCGGGGGCACTGTCAGCAGGCACTCTCCCGCGACGCCCAGAGCCTGGCGACTGGTGGCGAGGATATGCAGGCCCGGTGCGGCCGCGAGCAGCGTGTCGGCCAGGACTGCACAGGAGTGCAGCAGATGTTCGCAGTTGTCGAGCACCAGCAGGACGCGTCTGTCGCGAAGGTGAGCGCTCAGTGCGGCCAGCGGCGGGCTGCCCATGTCGTGGTTCGGTTCGAAGGCCGCCAGCACCGTGTGCGCGAGCAGCTCTTCCTTCTCGACCGCGGCGAGGTCTGCCAGCCAGACGCCGTCGGGGAAGGACCGTCGTACCTGCGCCGCCAGCCTCAAGGCGAGCCGGCTCTTGCCCATGCCGCCCGGGCCCGTGAGGGTCAACAGCCTTGTGCGCGACAGCAGTTGCCGGGCACGCGACAACTCGGCGCGTCGGCCGACGAAGCTCGTCGTCTCCGCAGGAAGATTTCCGGACTCTCTGCGCGTCCCAGCCACCCGTGGGCCTCTTCTCTTGTGCATGTGCGTCACCGGCTGGAAAGGCTTGCCGGCCAGGCGCGGAGTCGCGACCGGTGGGCGGTGCTCCGTGGGAGGTCAGGCCGACCTCGGCCGCAGGACCGACGGCGATCTGGTCGTTCCATGCGGTCCGCGAGTCGAGCGGCGGTCCTCGTGGGCCCGGCCGCCCGACGCTCAGAGCCTCAGCGCCCCCGGGGTAACGGAGCGATGAGACGGCCGGCTCGCGCCGCGTCATGGAAGCCAGTAAAGCATCCTCACCACTCCAGGATCGCCGAACCCCCTTCGTTCCACGGGCTGTTACCTATCTGATGGAAAGGATTCCCAGTCCGCAGGCGCGAACTGAGAAAGGTTCAATGGAGCCGATGCGTACACGGACAGTCAGTCGTGCGAGACACCGGTCCGCTGCGGTCCAGGCGTTCAGTCGCCGTTCTCCTGCGGGCGGATGAGGAGGAGGGCGATGTCGTCGTGGCGGGGCGCGGACCGCTCGGCGTGGCGGACGAGGGCGTCGGCGATGTGGTCCAGGTCCTGGCTCTGAGCCTGTGCGAGCTGCTGGGCAAGGGCGTCGGTGGTGTCGTCGATGTCGACGCCGGGGATCTCCACGAGTCCGTCGGTGTACAGGGCGAGCACGGCGCCGGGTGGGAGGGCGATCTCGGTGGTGGGGTAGTCGTCGGCGCCGGGGTCGATGCCGAGCAGCAGTCCGGGCGGCAGGCGGAGGACTTCGGTGCGTCCGTCGGGGTGGCGGAGCAGGGGCGGGGGGTGTCCGGCGGTGGCGAGGCTGGCGCGGTGGTGTGCGAGGTCGAGCCGGGCGATCAGACAGCTGGTGAACAGCCCGGCGTCGAGGTCGGTGAGGAGGCGATTGGTACGGGCGAGGAGTTCGCCGGGGAGCGTGCCGGCGGTGGCGTGGGCGTGGACGGCGGTGCGGACCTGTCCCATGAGAGCGGCGGCGCTGGTGTTGTGGCCCTGGACGTCGCCGATGGCCGCCGTGATGGCGGTGCCCCGGATGAGGTCGTAGAAGTCGCCGCCGATGTCCATGCCGTGGCCGGCGGGCAGGTAGCGGGCGGCGACGTCCAAGCCGGGGATGTGGGGCAGAGCGTGGGGCAGCAGGCTGGTCTGAAGCGTGTGGGCGAGGGCGTGCTTGGCGTCGTAGAGGCGGGCGCGGTCCAGGGCTTGCGCGCTCAGCCCGGCCAGGGAGGTGAGGATCGCGCGCTCGCCCGGAGGGAAGGACCGGGGCCGGTCGTAGGAGAGGACGAGAGAGCCGATGAGCCGGCCGGAGGTGGTCAGGGGCAGGAAGGCCCAGGCGTTCCTGCCCTCGTAGCGGGGCGCGTCGGGGTAGGCGCGCTGGAAGTCGGCGAAGGTGGGGAAGAAGGCGGGTTCGCCGGTGGCCAGGACACGCGCGGTCGGGGTGCGCGAGGCCAGGGGCGTAGCGTCGAAGCGGGCGATGAACTCGGCGCTGTAGCCGCGGTGGCCGAGGACGTGCAGTCGGCCTTCCTCGACGGTCATGAGGGCCAGGCCCTGGGGGCCGAAGGCGGGCACGATCTGGTCGGCGACGAGTTCGACCACGTCATGGACGCCTACCGCCTCGGCGAGAACGGCCGCCAGGTGGGTCAGGTGGTACAGCGCGACCGCTCCGACCGGTTCGCTGGACGGTGAAGCCTGCTGGGGCGTGGCGACCTCTTGCGGGGTGTGCGTGGCGAGTGTGATGTGGACGCTGATGCCGTTCTCACCGGGATAGAGCTGGAAGAGGAGCGGTGTGTCCGGGGGACGTACGGCGGTGAAGAAGGTGGGCTGGCGGGTGATCACGGCCGCCCTGTAGCGGTCTTCGCAGAGCGGATCGTTCAGCCACGGCAGCACTTCCCAGGGGCGGTTGCCCAGGAGGGAGGCGGCGCCGGCGCTCACGAGGTCGGAGCCTGCGGAGTTGATGAAGGTGAGCCGGCCGTCGAGGTCGAGTGCGCAGCAGCCGACGGGAAGACGTTCGGTGAAGCCGAGTGCGGCCATGGCCTGGGCGGGGTCGGCCTCTTCGAGCCGCGAGGGGAGAATGCGAGGCTCCTCGGGTGGCAGAAGCGGACGGCCGTGGTCGGCGGCCTGCTCGAGGAGAGCTGCCGCTTGCCCGCAGAATGCCGTGATCGCCTCGCGTTCGTCCGGGCTGAGCTGCGGCGGGTGCCAGACGGGCCACAGCAGCGCGATGCCGCCCCACACCAGGGCGCCGCCGGCGATGGGGGCCGCGGCGAGCATGAAGTCGTACGGCAGCACGATGCCCAGCTGCGGGTAGCGGCGGGCCACTTCCTCCTGGCTGGCCAGCCACACCAGGCGCCGCTGGCGCATGGCGTCCGTGACCGGGGTCGTTGCCTCCGCGTAGACACGCGCCCAGGGTGCGGCGATCTGCCGGGAGACGCCGGACAGCAGCGCGAGCCGCAGCAGCCGTCCTCCGGGCGGCAGGAGGTAGAGCAGGCCGGCCGATGCGCCGGTCTCGCGCACCAGGTCGGCCATGAGGGCTTCCAGGCGCTCCCCACCGAGGCCGGCTTCGACGGCAGGGCCCACGGGCGGTTGCATCGCTCTTACCCGGCCCTGGCGGCGGGCGCGGTAGCGGCTTTACGCGTACGAACGAAGCGGCTGGCCGCCTCGGCGCTGATTCCAGGCCCTGCGCCGATGTGTGCCCAGCCGGTCTCTGGCTGCTGGTCCGCGCGTACCGTCGACCGGTCCAGCTGTCCGGCCAGGTCCGGCTCGAAGGCCGCGGTGCTGTGCCATCCCGCGGGCAGCGTCGGCGAGTGCGGCTCTCGAATCCGCTGGGCGACGGCGTGTACCTCGAAGACCGGGAGCCCACCTGCTGCGGCCACCCCATCCCGGGCCGTGGCCGTCTCCTGCCGGCGTGGGCATGCACGCCGGGCCGCCCGCCGGTGCGGCGGCTGGCAGAACCGGCGGCCCCATGCGGCTGGCAGGAGGAGCGGAGCTCCGCACCGGCCACACCGAACATCACCCATATGCGGACAATATGCCCGGGTGGCTGTGACGGCATTCTCCCAGCGGCTGACCGCGCTCGACGAGTGCCTGCACGGTTAGGCAGGGGGAAGACGCACGGCGTCCGAGGTTTTCAGCGAAGAGTGGTCGGCACCCGTCCGGCGCCCTCGCACGGTCCGGATCCGCGTGAGGGAACCGGACGGGTTGCCGCCTGGGCCCAGCAATGATCTTCCTGGAGCCTGATACTCAAGTCAATCCTTGGGTTTACTTCCTTCACCCAAGGTATAGCTTGGGTTCATGACTCTGGACGACCTGCGCGTGTTCGTGGCTGTGTGCGCGGCCGGGAGCCTGAGCGCCGTGGCCCGGGATCTGGCTTGTACTCAGTCGGCAGTCAGCCAGCATGTGAAACGGCTGGAACGCGAGACCGGCATGAGCTTGCTGGAGCGCCAGCCACGGGGTGTCGTGCCCACGGCCGCAGGGCGCATCCTGTGCGACGCCGCAGCCGACGGCATCGCGGGCCTCGACCTCGCGCTGCGTCGACTGGGTGACCTGGCGAACGGGGAATGCGGCTCTGTGCGGATCACGACCGGCGGAACGACCGTGCGGCACTTCATGGCCGAAGCGATCGTCTCCTTCCGCAGGCGCTACCCCAAGGTGAACTTGGAGTTCCAGACCGAGGCCTCCGGCCGCCGCTGCTTCGACGCGCTTCTGGGCAGCAACCTGGACCTGGCATGGATCACCATCGGCCGCCCGGTGCGCGGCATCGAGCAGCGGCCGGTCGTCGAACTGCCCTGGGTGCTCGCCGCGCGAGACGACGACCCCCTCAGCGCCAGATCTCGCATCGACGCCTCCGATCTTGCGGGCATTCGCCTGGTACGGCTGCCGCCGAACTCGACCTCCGGCGCCCACCTGGACGCCGCTTTCGCCGAGCTGGGTATCCGCGCAGGCTCCGACACGAGCGTCGCCGACTGGGACACGGCCCTGCTGTTGGCCGAACTCGGCCTGGGACACGCAGTCGTACCCGCGGTACCCGCAGCGCCGGGCCACGTCGACGACGGCCGACTGCGTCTCATTCCCATCCCCTCGCTGCCGCCGGTGCCGGTCGGCTGGGCGGTACGCCGCTGGGACGCTCTGCCGCCTCTCGCCCGCGCCTTCGCCGACACCGTCGTCCGCGACTGTGCGAAGAAGGCCATCGGGACGAGCCTGACCGCGGATCCCGCTCCGTAGAAGTCGCGTCGTACGGAGGGTCAGCGAGGATCAGCTCTGTCGGACACGGGCGTGCAGATGCATGTCGTGCCAGCCGTCCGCATGCCGCGCGGCTCCTCGCCGGATGCCCTCCTCCTCGAAGCCGGCCTTGAGGGCAACACGGCATGAAGCCTGATGGGCGATCGAGTGCTCCAGCTCCAGGCGGTGGAATCCGGCCTGCTCCAAGGCCCAGTTCGTGAGGGTCACGACCGCAGCTTCGGCATCGGCGAGCTGTCAGGGACGCAGCAACACCGGCTCCGATCAGCAGAGTCGGCTGATCGAAGCCGGCGAGAGCACCGGCGGACAGCGCGGGGGAGACCAGGGAAGGCGTGATCGGCATTGTCCGACTGCGGCTGTCGGAGGGGAGACAACGCCGTCCGGGACGTGTCCGGGACGCGTCCGGGACAGGCCGGACAGAGCGTGGGCCGCGGTCTGCGTGGTCATAGTGGGCCTACCCCATCTGAGAGCAGGTGATCACAGATCATGTCTGTCCGTGCACGTCTGGTTCCCCTCGCCGCTGCGGCCTCCCTGGTCGGAACAACCCTCGCCATGGCCCCCGCCGCCAACGCGGCAGCCTCCGGTGCGCAGTCCTGCTACGGCTCCGCCAGCAGCTACTCCAAGCCGCAGGGCCCCACGGACTACCCGGCCGGAGCCCTGCTGTGGAGCTCCGGCGCCTGCAACGACATCAACATCAAGCCGAAGACCAACCGGTACGTCCAGGTCTGCATCGAGAACGTCCCCGGCGGCACGCTGGAGTGTCCGCATCCGGATGACTTCGTGTACGCCGCCGAGGACGAGTGGACCGTGGTCGAGCCCAACGTCGCCCCCGGTACCGCCTTCGTCTTCCGGTTCCGTTCCACGGCGCGGTCCAACGGCAGTTGGGCAGCCTAGGCGTCCTGTCCGTCCGGTTCCGCGAGCCGACACCGCGACCGGCCGGTCGCGCCGCCACGGAGTGAGCCGTTCAACTCGCAGTCGACAAAGGAGTCTTCCACTATGAAGTCCTGGACACTCAAAGCCGCCACCCTGGCTGGGAGCGCCATGCTGGCGGCCACCGCGGCCACCGCGGCCACCGCTTCGGCGCAGGCCGCGCCAGCACCGTCCAGCAGCACGGTCCAGATCGAGAAGACCCCCGGGGATGTCACCCGGACGGGCGATGGCTGGTGCCACTTCACCCATTGGGGCGGCAGCTTCTACTGCCTGGGGAGGGCCAACGACGTCGTGATCTGGCAGAAGCCCGACGGATACCCGCAAGTCTTCGTGCTCGGCACCAACCGCGCCGTCTACAGCCGCTGGTCGACGGCGTCCGGAGTAAGCAGCTGGTACGACGGGCTGCGAGGCTCCTGCAAGCCGGACCGCGGATTCGACTCAACGGCCAGTGGCTGGTCCATCACCATCGCCTGCGTGGGCGACGACGGTGGCTGGTGGCACAACACACGCAGTACCAGCGGGTCCTGGTCCGACTGGAAGAGGGGGAAGGGGTTCTAGTCGTGTCGGGGACCGTCGCCGTGTCCTCGGTACCGCGTTGTCGGTGGGCGGGCTCGCACGGTATGGCCTCTGATACGCCAGTAGGTCCTCGTGATGCTGGGCTTCAGCAGCCCCGCGCCGGCGAGCGCCGCGCACCAGCCGGAGGCCTCGGTGAGCCAGGCAGGCCCGGAGCCCGACGGGGACGACGATGGAGGTCCGACCGGTCCTGTGGGGCCGACCGGCCCGGCAGGAGCCACTGGGCCCACGGGTGCGACCGGGCCGGCCGGACCGACAGGCCCGCAGGGAGATCCGGGTACACCGGGCGCGACAGGTCCTGCCGGAGCCACCGGCGCCACAGGCGCTACCGGTTCGGCGGGTCCGCGCGAGGCGGTCACCCTGACCGAAGCCATCGCCGTGGGTGGTGGCCTCACTCGTACTCCGGTATGCCCGGACGGGCTGGAGCCCGTATCGGGCGGCGCACAGTCGGGCACTACAGCGACGGACATCGGCCAGTCGTACCCCAATGCCGCAGCCAACGGCTGGACCACCAGCGTGACGAACAACTTCCCCGTCCCCATCGACGTCGTCTGGTACTCCGTCTGCGAGACGCCTGCATGAGGCGCACGGGGCACGCCCCCAAGATTCAGGGCCGGCCAGGACGGCACCGTAGGCGCAGCTCTGGCCGGATCGCCAGGTGATCCACCGGCCCCGGCAGCCTTCCGGGCTGCCGGAGCCCGGGGTCTGACGCCGGGTCATCGGCGTGATGACCGACCAGGTCAGGGGTACCGGCTGGGAGACGACTGCGCAGCCGCGCCGCGAGCCGGCTGCCTGCCCGCGCTCAGTCCTGCGCCGCTGCCTCAGGGGTACGGAGCATGCGCGCACCGATCCGTACGGTGTCCCAGTCCGTACCCGGCTCGCGGTCTCGTGCACGCTGCAGCCAGGCTGCCCGGTCCCGTTGCTCGCGGCGCAACTGCTCCACGTCCACGTGCACACCGGGCAACGGCCCAGACTGCTCCAGCTCGCTGATGCGTTCGTCCATCGCGGCCAGCAGCGCCCGGTCCAGTTCGGTCACCGCCGCGAGGAACTCGCCCGTCGGCATGGTCACCCGACCTGTCTGCGGGCCGGCGAACTCGATCACGCCTTCCGGGTCCGCCTCGTGCTCCCAGGCGACGGTCACGGTGTCGTCCTCGCCGACGACGGTGCGCCAGCAGCGGACGTCCGGGGCGACTCGCAGATAGTCGGTGTACAGATAGCCCGCGCCGTGCCACGTCAATGCGGCCTCGGCCTCCGGCGCGTCGAGCCATGTCCAGTCCGGCGAGTGGTCGGCGGCGACGCCCAAAAGGTCCTGTGGCACCGGCTCCATGGCGTCCGACACGAGCGCGAGCACGTCCTCCCACAGGCGGACGACGAAGTAGTCCACATACGGGTGCGGACGGCTGCCGTCACTGCTGTCGCGGAGTTCGCGGACGCTGCGCTCGGAGTAGCGCAGCACCTCGTGGCCGTCGAGGTCGATGCAGTACCAGCCGGCGGTCAGCCCGAACCAGTGCAGTACGGGTTGCTCGCCGCCCCACGGCCTGACCTTGTCCAACGGGGTCAGTCCGAAGCGGAAGCGAAGGGGAGGGTCGGTGTGTATCACCCGTCCAGTGTCCCAGTAGCTGCTGCACCGCAGGGAACCCCGTCTCGGCGCTCAAGGCCGCCAGCGAGGGGCCTGGTCGTCCGGGTCGTCCGGGCTCGCGAAATGGAAGGGGAGGGAGAGATGGGAAGCAAGGGCTCTGCCGACTCTGTCGGCCGCTGCCGCTGACGGGTGGAGCGGGCGGAAGTCCTCATCGCCCAGGTGTCGTACGGCCGTTTTCCAGTAGATGGTGGCCAGCGGATGCTCGCCCGTGGGGTCAGCGGTGACCGCCAGCAGGTTCACGAACCAATCGTGGACGGTGTCGCCGTCCCAGACGGCCTCGATCGCCACGACGCGGCCCGGGGCGCCGGCGGCACGGGCGGCGAGGGACTCCAGATCGAGTGGGCTGTCGGGCGTGCGGGCGACCCTGTCGCCGTGGTGGAGGTAACGGTCGTGGACGACGAGTTGGGCATCGTTGAGCCCCAGACCGCGAGCGCGGCCGGCTTCCCAGACGGTGCGGATCGCCCGCATCCGGGCGTCCTGGAGGACGTACCCGTCGACCTGCTCACGGATGCCTGCCGGAAGCAGCTCCCACCACTCGGCGGTGTCGGTGTCAGTCATTCAGAATCTGCCCGTCTCCTGTGCGGTCCTCACGAAAGACCGACCGAACACCACTGTAAGCGCTGAATGTGCCCCCACGGCGGGCCCCCTCATCGGGCGGACGCAGGGGAGTGCTGGACGAGCATCCGCGCGTGTGGACTCACTTGAGCCAGATCTTCCGGTACGCCTCGCGGTACCCGGCCGGGTCCCAGGACGTGGCGCCGCTGCTGTTGTCGGCCGTGGCGATGTGCGCGGGTGCGACGTAGCCGCTGGCAGGCCGGTCGGCGAAGGCGCGGTTGAACTCGTCGATGATCTGCCAGCCCTGCTGGGACAACGGCTCGGGGACGGTCGCGGCCTGGAACTGCTCGCTGTTGATGCGCTGGAAGGCAGAGGGATCGCCGTCGCCCGCGCCGATGTTGTAGGGCGGCCCGGACCCCGGCTTGCCCGCTGCGCGGAACGCCGGGGCCGCATCGGCGAAGTAGAGGTCGTTGATGGCGACGGAGTAGGTCCACTTGTTCTGGAAGCGGGACAGGAGGGAGGAGACCGCCTGGGGGGTGCGGCTGCTCGCGTCGGGGATGGGGATGTTCACGGACGTCAGGAGCCGCACGTCGGAACAGGCGGCGAGCTCCCTCTTGATCAGTTCGGACTTGTTCTTGGCGAACGGGATGGAGTCGTCGGTGAAGAGGACGACTCCGGCATTGCCGTCGGACCGGGCGATGATCCAGTCAGCGCTGATCTTCGCCACGTCCTCCACGTTCGTGGTGATGTTGGTGAAGAGCCCGGCGTTCTCGCTCGGGCCGGGGGAGTCCACCGCGTGCCAGCCGACGACCGGGATGCCCGCCGCCTTGGCCCGCGCCACCTGCTGCGAGGTCAGACGGGGATCGAAGCCGCCGATGACGACGCCGGACGGCTTGAGGGTGATCGCCTGGCTGAGCGCGGCCTGGATGCCGGCGGGGGTGCCCTCGCCGTCGATCACCCGGACCTTCCAGCCGATGGTCTTCGCGGCTTCCTCGACGCCCTGCGCGACGCCTGCGACGCCGGGATTGGTCATGGTCTGCGCGACGTAGACGATGGTCTTGTCGGGGACCGCCGCGGGACCGCTGGTGGGGCCGTTCCAGGAGGCGTCGGTGTTCTCGGCCTGCTGGACGGCTGCCTTCGCCTTCGCGAGGGCAGCGGGGCAGCCGGCCTTCGACGGACCGCTGCCGGTCGACGGGCCGCCGTCGCAGCCGTACACCAGGGTGGCGGCTGCCGTCAGCAGGGCTGCGGCGGTGACGCTGGTCTTGCGGTTCGAGTACACGGTGCTCCTGACGCAGGTGCGCGTACGAAGTGCTCTACGGACGGCCGTTCTTCGAGGGTGCGGTCGACGGCTCGGCCGACGACCGGCGGGTCGCGGCGGCGCCGGTGCGCAGCCGGCGGCGGGCGGAGTAGCCGGCCAGGCCGACGGCGATGAGCAGGGTGGCGCCGTTGAACAGCGGCGTCGCCCAGAACTGCGCGCCGAGCTGGCCGATGCCGGCGAGGCCGATGGCCAGGACGGCGACGGCGACGACGGTGCCGAGGGCGTTGGCGCGGCCGGGTCTGATCGTGGTGGATCCGAGCAGAGCGCCGACGAACGCGGGCAGCAGATAGTCCAGGCCGACGCTCGGGTTGCCGGTCTGCTGCTGGGCGGCGAGGAGGACTCCGGCGAAGCCGACGACCAGGCCCGATCCGGCGAAGGCGTAGACGGAGTAGGTCCGGGTGTGGATGCCGACGATGCCCGCGGTACGGGTGCTGGAGCCGATGACGTACAGATACCGGCCGAGCGGCAGCCGCTCCAGTACCAGCCAGAGGGCGGCGGCGACGGCCAGGACGTAGAAGGCGGGTACGGGCAGCCCGAGGAACCGGGAGTCGTAGACGTCGGTGAAGGACGCGGGCAGGCCGTCCGGGCCGGGGACGATCCGGGCGCCGTCGGTGATCCAGCCGGTGAAGGCGTACATGATGCTGCCGGTGCCGAGTGTGGCGATGAAGGAGTTGATCTGTCCGAACTCGACGATGACGCCGTTGAGAGCGCCGACGACCGCCCCTCCGCACACGACCACGAGGCAGGCCGGCGGCCAGGGCCAGCCCTCGTTGACGATCAGCTGCAGCACCATGACGTGCGCCAGGCCGAGCCCGTAGCCGATGGACAGGTCGAACTTGCCGGTGGCGATGGGGATCGTCGCGCCGAGCGCCAGGAGGGCGGGGATCGACTGGTTGGAGAGGATCGAGGAGATGTTGTCCTGGGTGGGAAAGGTGTCCGGCAGGGTGAGGGAGAAGACCAGGAAGAGGAGGGCGGCGAGGATCAGGAGGCCGTAGGCGCCGATGAAGTGCCCGCGGAGACGGCCCAGCACGGATCGGGGCGAGGGGGAGTCGGTCATCGGCTCGTCGCGGATCCGGTGATGGGGGACATGGCCGAGGCGGTCCGGGTGAGCTCGGCGACGGTGAGGGCCGCGCCGGCGAGCTCGGTGCGCACGCTCCCGCGGACGAACACCAGCGCGCGGTGGCAGACGCCGGCGACCTCCTCGAAGTCGGTCGAGATGAGCAGGACGGCCAGACCGGAGGCGAGCGCGTCGTCGAGCAGCCGGTAGATCGTGGCCTTGGCGCCGACGTCGACGCTGGCGGTGGGCTCCTCGAGGACGAGCAGGCGCAGGCCTCCTCGAAGCCACCGGCCGACCATGACCTTCTGCTGGTTGCCGCCGGACAGGGTGCCGATCGGCGCCTCGCTGTCGCGGGGGTGCACCGAGAACCGGTCGATCAGGGCGGCGGCCTCTTCGCGCTCGCGCCGGGGGCTGATCCAGTGCAGCGTCGGCGCTCCGGCTGCCCGGGGGTTCGCGAAGAAGTTCTCCCGTACGGTCAGTTCGGCGGCGCAGCCTTCCTCCTGACGGTTGCCCGCCACGAAGCCGACGCCGGAGTCGAGAGCGGCGGAGACCGTGTGCGGGCGGTACGGCCTGCCGTGGAGCAGTACGTGTCCTTCGAGGATCGGCCGGGCGCCGGCAAGGGCGCGGCCCAGCTCCATGTGGCCGGCGCCGGTCAGGCCCACCATGCCGAGGATTTCGCCGGCCCGCAGCTCCAGGCTGACCTGTTCGGTGTGTTCGGTCCTTACGCTGTCGAGGGTCAGGAGGGGCGGGCCGGCGGCGGGGGCGGTCACGGGCGCGTAGTCGGCCGGCTCCCGGCCCACGATGGCCTGCACCAGACGAGCGGGGCTGTAGTCGGCGAGCGGACCTCGGTCGATCAGACGGCCGTCACGCAGGATGGCGCACGCGTCGGCGACTTGATACACCTCGTCGAGCCGGTGGCTGACGTAGAGGATGCCGTGCCCGCGGTCGCGCAGTGAGTGCAGCAGGTCGAACAGCCGGGCGCAGTCCGCGGCGGGGAGGGTGGCTGTCGGCTCGTCGAGGACGATGAGCTCGGCCTGGGTCGCCAGGGCGCGGGCGATGGCGACCAGCGAGCGCTCGGCGGGGGCGAGGTCGGCGATCCGGGCGTCGGCGTCCAGATGCCCGGCTACGAACCGCAGGGCTTCCCCGCAGCGCTCTCGGGTCTGCCGCCAGGAGATCAGCCCGCGGCGGCGTGGGTAGCCGGTGCCCAGGGCGATGTTCTCGGCCACCGTCATCCACTCGACCAGGCCGAGGTCCTGGTGGATGAAGGACATGCTCCGGGTGGCGGCGTGGGAGCCGAGCGGGTGCCCGGCCACCGTCGCCTCGCCCTCGTCCGCGTGGTGGACCCCGGCGAGCACTTTGATGAGCGTGGACTTCCCGGCGCCGTTGGGACCGAGGAGGGCGAGGACGCTGCCTCTGTGGATGTCGAGGTCGACCGCGTCCAGCGCGGGCGTGCCGCCGAACCGCTTGCTGAGACCGCGGATGCGGACGAGCGGTTCTCCACCGAGGCGCGAGGGTGGGCTGATTGAGGTGTCGGGAGTGTCGTGCACAGACTTCTCCGGGGGTCGGCCTCCGAGTTCTTCCCGACTGCATGCGGGATACTATCGGGATCTTTCAGTTGATTTCTGGCATGCCGCCTTGTCGGTTGACTCCAATGGGCGAATCGCTGGGGTGGCCGGAGGTCGCGTGCATGCCTCCCGGGGACGCCGGTCACCGGTCATGCCGCGTCCAGGGCGCACTCGGCCCAGATGACCTTGCCTTCGGTGGTGTAGCGGGTGCCCCAGGCCTGGGCGAGCTGCGCGACGAGGAACAGGCCGCGGCCACCCTCGTCGGTGGTGGCCGATTGGCGCATCCGGGGGGCGGTGCTGCTGGTGTCGAACACCTCGCAGATCAGGGTGCGATCGCGGATGAGGCGTACCTGGATGGGCTCGGCGCCGTAGCGGACGGCGTTGGTGACCAGCTCGCTGAGCAGCAGCTCCGTGGCGAAGGCGGACTCGTCCAGCCCCCACTGGCTCAGCTGGCCCACGGCGGCGGCGCGGATGTCGCAGACGCGGGCGGGGTCGGCGGGCAGGTCCCATGTGGCGATCCGGTCACGGGGGACGGCGTTGGTGCGGGCGACGAGGAGCGCGATGTCGTCGCCGGGGTGGTCCGGCGCCACGGCGTCGATGACGGCCTCGCAGGTCTCCTCGGGGGGACGGTCCGGGTGGGCCAGCGCGCGGCGCAGGTCGTCGAGGGCCACGTCCATGTCGCGATGGCGGTCCTCAATGAGGCCGTCGGTGTACAGGACCAGCTGGCTGTGCTCGGGGAGTCGGATCTCGACTGACTCGAAGGGAAGGCCGCCCAGGCCGAGAGGCGGGCCGGCGGGCAGCTCGGGGAAGGTCACGGCGCCGTCGGCCCGGACCAGCGCGGGCGGAGGGTGGCCGGCGCGGGCCATCGTGCACAGTTGCGTGGTGGGGTCGTAGACGGCGTACAGGCAGGTGGCGCCGACGATGCCGGTGCTGCCGACGGCGGGATCGTCCCCGCCCTCCTCCCGGTCGAGGCGCACCATGAGGTTGTCGAGGTGGGTGAGGAGTTCGTCGGGGGCGAGCTCCAGCTCTGCGAAGTTGCGGGCGGCGGTGCGCAGCCGGCCCATGGTGGCGGCGGCGTGCAGTCCATGGCCGACGACATCGCCGACGAGGAGGGCGACGCGGGTTCCGGAGAGGGGGATGACGTCGAACCAGTCGCCGCCCACTCCGGACTCGGCGGGAAGGTAGCGGTGGGCGACCTGGACGGCGTCCTGGTCGGGGAGGCCTTGCGGGAGCAGGCTGCGCTGCAGGGCGAGGGCCAGGGTGTGCTCGCGGGTGTAGCGGCGGGCGTTGTCGATGCAGAGGGCGGCGCGGGCGGCGAGCTCCTGGGCCAGCGAGCGGTCGTCGTCGCCGTAGGGGGCGGGATCCTGCGAACGGTAGAAGCTGGCGATGCCCAGGAGGACGCCGCGGGCGAGCAGGGGGACGGTGATGAGGGAGTGGATGTTGTGCGCGAGGAGCAGCTCGGTGTGAGCGGGGTCCTGGGCGATCCAGCCGAAGGCGGTTGCGAGGTCGGGTTCCAGCACCGGCTGCCCGGTGGCCAGACAGCGCATGTGGGGCGTGGTCGGGCGGAGGCTGACCTGCTCGCCCACCGGGTAGAAGGGGCAGCCGTCGTGTATGCCGTGGACCACCGTGCGGTGCATCTCGGTGGTGGGATGGGCGGATTCCTCGCCGCGTAGCACGGCCTCGGGCACGTCGATGGTGACGAAGTCCGCCAGGCGCGGGACCGCTGTCTCGGCGAGCTCCCAGGCGGTGCGGCTCACGTCCAGGGTGGTGCCGATGCGGTTGCTTGCCTCGGCCAGCAACTCCAGACGGCGCCGTGCCGCTACGGCGTACCTCCCCACTTCCGGCTCGCCCACCAGCACCAGCCCTCTGACCATGCCGCCGGCGGAGTCGTCGGCGCCTGGTGCGGTGGGTACGTCTGGTGCGTCTGGTGCGGCGGGTGCGCGGACCGTAGTCGGGGGCGTGCCGGGCGTGACATCCGGCCGGGGTGGCGGGGCGGTGAGTACGGAGGCGGGGGCTGGGGTGTGCCGCTCGGTGATGTCGGGGTGCGCCGGCAGGAGCACCTCGACGACGACGCCCTCCACCCCGGAGGAGCTCGTCACCGGACGGCTCACGAGGGTGACCCGCCGGCCGCGGGCCAGGGACACCTCGGCGGCGGCCAGCTGGGCCGAGGACATCAGCTCCGTGGCCTTCTCCTTGAGGATCAGTCGGTCGGACTGGTCCAGCTCGCTCTGGAACAGCTCGTTCGGTCCGATCAACTGCCCGTTCGGGGGGCCCTGGGCGGTCCGGGCGAGGCTCCCCGCGTCGAGGTACGCCTGCAGCAGGCCGCGCTCCCGCGCCGAGCTCTGCTCCATCAGCCGGTGCTCGACGGCTTCGGCCGCCCGGCGTACCAACGGGACCAGCGCCGGGTCCGCGTCGGTGTAGGGATAGCCCAGGCACAGGACGCCCTCGATGCGCCCGCTGAGCTGGTCGCGGACGGGGATCGCGGTACAGGCGCTCGACTGGGACCGCTCGGCGAAGTGCTCGGCGCCGTAGACCTGGACGAGTCGCCGTTCCGCGATCGTGAGACCGATGCCGTTCGTCCCCGCGACCTGTTCGGCGAAGACGAAGCCGGGGACGGTCTGGATCGGGGCGAGATGCCTGAGCAGGGACTTGTCCCCGAAACGGCGCTCGAGCACCGTGCCGTGCCCGTCCGCGAGGCAGATGTTCATCCGGCTGCCCGCGAAGATCGACTGCAGCCGGTCGAGCACCGGCCGGGCGGCGCGGACGAGCGGGCCGTCCGGGTCGAAGTCGTCGTTGAAGGGAAGCATGGACTGGTCTGGCGACAGCCCCAGCAGCTGGCAGCGCTGCCACGAGCTCAGGATCGGACTTCGCACGGTCCCCTCGACCGACTCGACCGATCCCCCGTGCAGATATCGGTCACGGGAGCGCACGGGGCCGAGGCGGTCTCCCACGACCCCCATCTGCACCACTTCCCTCGTCGGAACTCTCGATCGCCCGATTTGAGTATATTCCTCACATTTTGAACAAGGGTGGGCGAGTAAGGGGGCAGGTGACGAGGCAGCTGAGGAGGCGGATGGAAGCCGGGCCGGGCGTCACAGGACCGCGACCGGATTGACGGGCGAGCCCGTACCGCCGGGGACGTTCAGCGGCGTCACGACGAGCATGAACGCGTACCGGCCCGCCTCGGCGCAGGCGGCGGAGAGCGGTTCGAGGTCGAGGTTGTCCAGCAGCGGCACCCCCATGGCCGTGATCGCGAGCGTGTGGACGGGGGAGTGCACGCCCTCGACCGGCGACGGCCGTACGTCGCTGTCCCCGTCGCCGCCGAGCAGGGCGACGGCGCGCTCGGCCAGCAGCGGCAGGGTGTCCACATGCCAGCCCGCGCTCGCCGTGGCGGGGTTCCAGGGGCCGGTCTCCCGGCGACGGCGGAAGCGGCCGGTGCGCAGCAGCACCGCATCGCCGTCCCCGATCGTCACATCGAGCGCCCTCTCCGCGGAGAGGACGTCCTGCGCGTGCACCGCACGCCCGGGTTCCAGCCAGTCGGCCCCGAGGACGGCGGGCAGGTCGAGGAGCACACCCCTGGTGACGAGGGGCCCGAGCGCCGACACCGAACCGAAGCGAGCGCCTCCGGCGTCGACGACCTCGCGCGCCGTCCGGCCGTCGTAGAGCTGCCCTCGGTAAGCGATGTGCGACAGAGCGTCGAGATGGCTCACGCTCTTGCCATGGAAGTCCACACCGAGGAAGTCCTTGTAGGCCGACGGCTCCGGGGCCTCCATGTCGCCGAGGTCGGACATGTAGTGCAGTGCGGGCCTCTCGTTGTCCGGTCCGGGCCGGGTGTCCCAGGGCCGCCCCAACGGGACGACCGCGCCGGACTGGACCAGCGCGGCCGCCCTCTGCACATGGCTCGCTGTCACCCTGTTCCAGGCGCCACGGTCGGCGGCAGTCCAACGGCCCCAGGTGCGGACCGCCTCGAACAGCGCGTCGAACTCCTGGCGGGAGACGGCGGCCCCGTCCCCTGGACCGGACGGCGGGGGAGCAGGGGCAGCGGGGTTGCTCATGCGTCGCAGCGCTCCCTCCGGGTCAGAGATCAGAAGGCCGGCGGGGGCGGACAGCTCCGAAGGGGCCGGCCGGTCCGCCGGGCTCAGGCTTCGTACGTGAATTCGTCGGGCGGGCCGGTGGGCGACGTCTGCACGCCGACCGTGACGGTGACGTCCACCGTCTTCGGGATGGGCACCCGTTGCGGCACTGTGGCGGTGATCTCGGTCGCGCTCTTGACGGTGACCGTGTTCGGGTCCGCGGCGGTGTCCCCGAACTGGACGGCGGCCCCCTGGGCGAAGCCCGAACCGCTGATCGTGACTTGGTCGCCGGCGTTCCCGCGGGACGGCGCGACCGAGCTGACCGCCACGGGAGCGGGTCCGCCGTAGGCGAACCGTCCCAGCGGAACGGAGGGCGATGTGCCGAGGTCGTTGGTGACGCGGACGTCGACCAGGCCGTGCCCGACAGGAGCGGTGGCGGTGATCATCGTTCCGGACGGGTCGACGGTCCACTGGGTGCAGGGAATCGTGCCGAAGTCGACGACGCTGTCCCGGGTGAATCCGGTGCCGTTGACGGTGACCGTTGTGCCGCCCTCTCCGAGGGTGGGGCTCACCGCCGTCACCACCGGCCCGGCAAGGACTTGAGTGCCGCCCAACAAGGCCAGATAGGTGGAATTGGCGTGCTGGTACGCGACCTGGCCCAGGTAGTCCTCCTTGGTCTCCTCGACGAGCAGGTGGTCGTACGTGTCGTAGCCCGGATTCAGAGGTCCGAGCCCGACGTCCGGCTGGACGTAGACGTTGCCCTTCCGGAGCTTGTCGAGCTCCGTCAGCAGCAGCTTCACCTCCGCGTTCGCCACAGGCCCCTTGCTCGGCGGGTACCAGCCCTCGGCCGTGTCCAGGTCGCACCACGCCCGCGGGACCACGTCGTAGGCGTTGGCGTAGGTCGCGACAAGGCACCATGGCCCGTTCAGGACGAATTGGGCGAAGGTCTGCTGGCCGGCGGTGGGGGCGGCGTAGGTGGCGAGGCCGAACTGGGGATTGTTCGGGGCTTGGGACTGGTCCCGGAGGTACGGGGCCAGCATGGTCGCGACGCAGCCGCCGAGGCTGTGGCCGGTCACGTAGACCACCGGCTGGGGTGTGGACGGCGCGGCCGCGAGGAGGTCGGCGAGTGCCGTCGCGAGCGTCGTGCCCGCCGGGATGGCGGGGCCGGGCCGGTCGAACTCACCCTCCAGCGTCAGCTCCACGGGTGTCTCCGTGATGCTGCGCGCGTTGATGATCTTTGTGAAGGCGAGCATGGCGCCGGCTGAGACCGCCAGGGGCACCGGCGACCTGGTGCCGGTGAACGGCACCACCTTGCCGACCTCGAGGTCCTCCATCATGTCGATCGGATTGTCCACCGTGCCGCGGATCACCACGGCGAACTGGTTCGAGCCGTCGAAGTTCTGGGCGATGTAGGCCATGTTCGCGTTGTCCGGGCTGAGCCCCAGCCACACCATCCGCCATACGCCACCCGTGTCGATCGAGGGGTCGGTCAGCTGCGTCCAGATACCGCTCGTGATGCGCCGGGCGTGCTCTGCCTGGGTCTCCCCCGAGGGGCGCGGGGTCGCCGCGGTGGCGGCGATCGCGGCGAGTGCCATGGTCTGAGCGCCGGTCAGAAACTTCTGGGTCACCTGCGTCATACGTGCTCCTTGCATGTCAACGGGGCCGGGCGGCCGCTTCGCGCACATCTGGGGGAGCGCGTCCCCGGACGGGTGTCCGGACCTCGCTCCTGGTATCGAATTGATCGTATTGGTCCCGTTTGGCGATATCCGGCCCCGTGAGGCTGCACGCTCTGCTGAGCTGCGGATTTCAGGCTCCTGGCCCAATCCCGCACCGGCCGCCGGGCGGCCGGGAAGCCCTTGCCGGCCGCGAGGTTCTAGGGCTGAGCCGGTGGCAGCATGCGGACCGGCTCGGTGCCGGCGTCGTTGTGGCGCAGGGCCCAGTTCTCCAGCGCCACACAGCTGGCGAGGTCGACATGGCGCACCCCGGACAGATCGAGCTCCACGGGGCGGTCGGTGGGCAGGCCCTCCAGTTGTTCCAGGGTGTCGGGCAGCCGGAGGAAGGTGGCGTTGCCGGTGAGGGTCACCACCACCCGGCCGTCGTGCTCCCGCGTCTCGACCTGGAGGCGTGAGGTCTCCCAGGCGGTCTTGCACACCGCGAGGAGCAGTCCGAGCAGGACCCCTTGGAGGAGGTCGGTCATCACCACGGAGACGGCTGTCGTGCCCAGGATCAAGGCTTCCCCGCGGTGTTGGCGCCACATCGTGACGAACTCCTTCACCGGGATCAGTCGGCAGCCCGCGTAGACCAGTACGCCCGCCAACGCGGGGAGCGGGATGACGCCGATGGCCGCGGGCAGCAGAGCGGCGAAGAGCAGCAGCCACAGTCCGTGGAGGATCCGGGACAGCGAGGTACGCGCCCCGGCCTGCACATTGGCGGCGCTGCGGACGATGACGGCCGTCATCGGCAGGGCGCCGAGGGCGCCGCACAGTGTGTTGCCCACGCCCTGCGCCATGAGCTCCTTGTCGTAGTCGGTGCGCGGACCGTTGTGCATGCGGTCCACCGCGGCGGCGCTGAACAGGCTCTCGGCCGAGGCGATCAAGGCGAAGGCCACGATCGTGCCGACTGCCTGCGGGCTGAGGATGTCGCCGACGGCGCCGCCGCCGGGCGGCTGGATCGCCTCGAGCAGACCCTGCACCTCGACCGTGGCGACGGGCAGATCGAGCAGCGAGGTGACGGCGACGGCCAGCGCCACCGCGATCAGAGGCCCCGGAACGACGCGGGCCCGGCCCGACACCTTCGGCCACAGGACGAGCACGGCCAGCGTCCCGGCGCCCACCAGGAACGCGGTGCGTGCGCTTTCCTCCAGAACGATCGTGCCCAGCAGCTCTGCCGTCCCGGCCAGCTTGCCGGGTCCGCCGGAGGGCTGATCGACCCCGGCCATCACATAGATCTGGCCCAGGACGAGAATCAGGCCGATGCCGGTGAGCATGCCGTGGACGACGGCCACCGATATGGCGCGGAACCAGCGGCCGAACCGCAGGGCGCCCAGGATCAGTTGGAGCAGACCGGCGACCAGGACGATGGCGCCGAGTGTGCCGAGCCCGAACTGCTCCACGGCGTTGTACACCAGTATGGTCAGACCGGCGGCGGGACCGCTGACCTGGAGGCTGCTGCCGGGCAGGGCGCCCACGACCAGGCCGCCGACGATTCCGGTGACCAGTCCGAGTTCGCCGGGAACGCCGGAGGCGACCGCCACCCCCACGCACAGGGGAAGCGCCACCAGGAAGACGACGAGTGATGCCAGTGCGTCACGGCCTAAATCGGCGGAGCGTTGTTGCATGTGCTTCCGGGCGGACGACATGAGGGGACTCCTCGGTGTGCTGTCGGGAGGGGCGGGAGGGGAGAGCACGGGAGGTTCTGATGCCTACAGCGGTGTGAACTCACCGTTCGCCCGGGGGGCGTGAGCACTGACGGCGCCGGTGTCCACCTCGTAGTACCAGGCATGGAGGGACAGCAGGTCCCGCGCGAGCCGGTCCCGCACCGCGGGGTGGCGGCTCAGGGCGTCCAATTGCGCCACGGCATGGCGGCGTACCGCGTGGGCGACGCCGTGGGACACCGGCAGTTCTCTTGCCGTCGGCTGCAACCAGGTGCGGACCGTGGGCATGGCGGCGAGGTCGTCGCCGCGGACGAGAGCGCCGACGGCGCCGCAGTGGGAGTGGCCGCACACGATGATGTGACGGACCCTCAGGGCGCACAGGGCGTATTCGATGGTGGCGGCCTCTCCGCCGGGCCGATCGGGGTCGTACGGCGGAACGATGTTGCCTGCCGTACGCAGTTCGAAGAGATCGCCGGGTCGTGCGCCGGTGATGAGGGAAGGGATCACTCGTGCGTCCGAGCAGCTGATGAACAGAGCCATCGGCGCCTGTCCGGCCGCGAGGTCCCGGAACAGCTCAGGTCGGCGGGCGACCCAGTCGGGGAAGGAACGGGCGTTGTCGACGAGGGGTTGCACAGTGGCCTGCCTTCTGCGCCGACCGTCGGGCAGGCGCGAAATAGCCTCTGATGGCAAGAGCGTGTGGTGGGTTGGCTCGGCGCGGTGAGCCGGTCAGGAGGCGGACCTTCTCGGGAAGAGCAGCGCAAGAATGCAGCCGTGAGGATGGGGTTACCAGCCCCAACCATGCTGAAGCATGTGAACATTTGTTAAAATGATGTTGTTTCTTGATTATTTGAGCGGTTAATTGATCGAAGGTCATATGCTCCGTGCGGCCCGCGCGTAGAGCCGCGGACAAGCTGCGGGGAAAAGCGCAGGACGGCTCGCGATTCGGTCAACTGCCCGCCCTGCGCGCGTAGACGCAAGCCCGCCGACTTGGCGATGAGATAGATCTCAGGAAATCCGCGGCAACGCGAGCAACTGTACGCGTCCGTCCCGTTATGTCCGGTGGGCTGCCGTCGCCTGGAGGTCGGCTGGCCGGAAATCTCGCTCTCTCCGGCCCTTATCCCGGCCATACGATCATGGGCACGGCTGTCGAGTGAACGTGTCAACGCCCCAGCCGTCAAACGGACTTACACCTTCAGGAAAGAGATCAAGTGAAGCTACGCCGTGCTCTCGCGACGGCCGCTGCCGTAGCGGTGACGAGCCCCGTCGTGCTGCTCTCCGCCGCTCCGGCATTCGCCGACCCCGAGCCCGCGACACAGACGACGCAGAATCAGCCCAAGACCTACGCCGAGCTGAAGAAGGCCGCCGCCGACGCGGCAAAGGCGTACGGGGACGCGGTCGCCGCCGAGGCGGCCGGGCAGGAGAAGCTGAAGGCCGCCCTGGCCGCCCTGGGCTTGGACACGCACCCGCTCAAGGCCGCCGCCCTGGCCAAGGACGCGGTGGCCAAGGCCGCGGAGGCCGACAAGACGGCCGCCGACAAGGCCCTCGCCGACGCCGAGGCCAAGCTGGCGGCGGCCAAGGACGAGGCCGAGAAGGCGGAGGCGCAGAAGGCTCTCACGGCGGCCAAGACCGACGCCAAGAAGGCCGCCGACGCCAAGGCGGACGCCGACGCCAAGAAGAAGGCGGCCCGGGAGGCGTGGAACGACGCCAGGGTCAAGGCGGCGCAGGAGTACAGCCTGGTCCAGGACGCCCCTGAGAAGGCCCTCAAGATCAAGGAAGCCGCCGACAAGGCGTTCGCCGCCGCCGATGAGTGCGTGCGCGTCTCGGGCCTCACCGTCCTTGCGAACGGCCTGCCGTCCAAGGTCGTCGCCGGAACCACGGTCGACTTCTCGTTCACGGTGGCCAATGGCACCGACCGGACACTGAAGGTGGACCCGCTGGCGTTCGTCGTCCTGGAGGAGCGGAAGTTCTGGAACCTCATCGAGGTGCAGTATTCCAACGGTCTCGGCTGGAAGAACCTCGACGTCGAAAACGACGTCCATGTCGCGTCCATTGACGCCATGAAGCCGGGTGACCGCAAAGATGTGAAGATGCGGCTCACTATCGATGCCGCGGCCGCGGCGGGCAAGGGCTTCGCCGCATTCGCCGGCGATGCCTCCGACCAGTACAACCGGTGCGTCCTCGGTCCGATGAAGCGCTACGACTTCGCGGTCCTGGCTGCCGACAGCAAGCCCGGAGAGGTCGCCGACGCCAAGCCCGGCACGGTCGACGACAAGGACCGGCCGACCCCGAAGCCGAACCCGTCCGCGCAGGGCGGAACCTCCGCAGCGCCCGCCGGCGCCTCCGCCGGGCAGGGCGCCGCCTCCGCCACGCCGAAGACGGCCACCGCGAACGGGGGACTCGCCGAGACCGGTTCGTCCTCCGTCCTGCCGAAGCTCGCTCTCGCGGGCGGTGCCGCCTTGGCGCTCGGCGCGGGTGCGGTCTTCGTCGTGCGCCGCCGCAAGGCCGGCGACAACTGACGCCTGCACGCTGGGAACAGGGCCCGCTCGCGGAGTTCGCGATGCGGGCCCTGTTGTTCTGGCCGTCCTCGAAGACCGAGGCGCACGACGGCGCTTGACGAACACTTCGAGTGGTCCTGGACTACGTGTCGATCCACACCCGGGGGCCGCCCAAGTCGTACTCGACCCTCTCGCGATCGTCGACGGCCTTCTCGGGCAGGACGGCGACCTCGTCGATCCACTGCCGGACCCGCGCCTCGAAGTCCACGTGGCCGACCTCGTGGTGGGCGGCCACGTAGCGCAGGACGGGCGGCTTCTGCCACCAGTCCTTCTGGTGCAGGGCGGCTTTGCGGACGTAGATCTCGGAACCGACCGCGTTGGTGTGGAAGTTCACCTCAAGGTGCTGCGGGCGGTCCGGACCGGTCACGGCCAGTGTGTCGACGAGGCGGAAGCTCTGCCGCATATAGAGGATGTGGCGCTCGGAGCGCGGAATGCAGTCGTCGTCGATCTTCGCGGCGCCGTGGGAGTACCCCGCGGCGGCGAAGGCGTCGAGGACCGCCTCGTGCAGGGGCGTCGCACCGATGCGCAGAGGATCGCTGTCCGTGCGGCCCTCGATCCCGTTGGCCTCGACGAAGGTGTACACCCCCAGGCGCACCCCTTCGAGCGTCTTCCCGCGCACCTCGGACACCGGGCTCTCCCACCGGAGCCGGTACCGGAGGGGCACCCGCGTCTCCTGGCCCTTGGCAACGGTGAAGTGGCTCGTCACGGGGAAGTGCGCGAACGTGTCCCCCGACTCCGTGTCGACCACGTCGTCCTTGCCGACGGCGGGCGACACGTTGGCGACGAGCTTCACATTGACGGTCCGCACCACCACGTCCCGATCGGTTGCGCGCAGCACGACCTCCCCGCGCAGCAGCCCTCCCGGCTGCAGCGCCTCGTCCGGTATGACGGTGTCGATCTCCAGCGGAATCCGGGTCCCGCCGCTTGTCTTGCTGCCCAGCAGCCGTTTGAACACCATGCGCGCAGGTTAGCCGTTCGAACATCGTCAGATTCGGCGACGAAAACGGTTCGACGGCTTCGCCGAGTCCTGACAACGTGGCGCACTATGACGGACTTCGAGCTTGTGACCGCCGCGGACGTACGGCTCATGCAGGGTTTGGCGCAGCGTGTCACCGCCACTCGCCCGGACCTGGTGAACAGCGACGCGTCGTTCGGCGAGCTGGCCTGGAACTGGGGTCAGGGGCACGCCAGTCACGGCGCGAGCTGGCCGCGTCGGCTGTGGTTCTCCGGCGGGGATCTGGTGGCGTGGGGCTGGGTCCGCCTTCCGCACCGGGTGGTGCGGAGCGACGGGTCGGCGCAGGACGTCGCCGGCGCCTATCTGGCGTATCAGGTCCACCCCGACCACGCCGGGCTGGTCGACGAGGTGATCGACTGGTACGACGGCATCGCGTCCGGCCTCGAGCGTACGGTGTTGCCGAGCGCCTCCGATGCGTTCGGCCTGAAGCGGTGGGCGGCGTACGGCTATGAGACCGACCCGGCCTCGCTCGGCGACTCCGGGTCCTGGATCCAGCTCAACGAGCGGGACCTCACCGACCTGGAACAGCCGGTGCTGCCAGCCGGATTCCGGTTCCGCACCGCCGACGAGGCCGGGCCTGAGGCCGCGGTCCAGGCCCATCTGGACGCCTGGGCCCCCTCGGCGTACACGGCCGAGGCCTACCAGGACGTCCGGCGGACGGCGCCGTACCGCGGCGACCTGCACATCCTGGTGGAGGCGCCGGACGGAACGATGGCCTCCTCGACGATCATGTGGCTCGACGAAGCGAACAAGACTGCTGAGTTCGAGCCGGTCGGCACGCATCCGGACTACCGGCGCAGGGGGCTGGCAAGGGCGATGCTGCTGCACGGGATGCATCTGGCGCGGGCGGCCGGGGCCGCTCATATGACGGTCGCCTGCCTGGGCGCGCCAGGCCATCCCTCGGCGCGCGAGCTGTACTACGGCGTCGGATTCCGGGAGTTGACGCGGGACGCGCCGCTCATCAAGACCGCGACCGCGACCAAGGCCACGACCACGATCACGACCAAGTCCAAGACCGCAGGCTGAGGGCTGGTCGTTCGACGTGTGCGACGGACAACCCAATTCGCATAGTTAGTGTTGGTTTGACGCACGTCGCTTTCCTGTCAGGCACTTTGGTGAGGAACCCGTTCCCTCGCCCTCGGGCCGCTGGGCGCACAGACTGTTTCTCGTACGGATGCGGCGGCCTTGGCGAGAGAAGAAGGCCGCCCCGAGGAACGGAGAGACTGTCATGAAACGTGTGTCGACGGCCAAGAGACTGCTGGTCACAGCGCTGTTCACCGCCCTGGTCACGGCCGGAGCACCCTCCGCGTCCGCGGACGGCCTCCGGGCAGCGGCACCCCGTGAGGCGGCGGACGTCACCACCGAGCCGGACCGCTGCCCACCCCCGTGGTGCGAGGACACCTCCTGGGGCGGCTGACACCGGCCGCCACCCGTGCCCACACTCGAACCAGGAGTCAGTCATGACCGACACCGTGGCGTCACCGCCCGAGCTCACCCCCCGCGAAAAGCAGGTCCTCGCCCTTCTCGTCGGCGGTGAGACCTACTGGTCCATCGCCCGGAAGCTGGGGATCAGCCCGCACACCGTCGACACCTATCTGCGCCGGCTGCGCAGCAAGACGGGCACGGCCAACCGCACCCAACTCGTGGTGCTGGCCCTTCAGCAGGGCTATGTGACCTGAGCTCCTCCCTGCCCGGGCGCAGTGGCGCCGGTGCCCGGCCGGCTCGGCAGCTCAGTGCAGCTCAGCTCAGCGCAGGGTCAGGGCGCCCGAGCGGACGGTGTGCCGCAGCGCATGGGTCAGCACGAAGTAGCCGGCCAGCGCCCAGCCCACGGCGACCAGAGCCTCCCCGAGGACGAGTGTCACCGGCACGGCGCCGTCGTGCGCCAGCTGCCGGACGGCGGCGAGCCCATGGCTGACCGGCAGCAGCCGTGCCGCCGCTCCGAGGACTCCGTCGTCCGGCACCGGGGTGTTCACCCCGGCCACCAGCATCAGCACGATGGTGGCGCCGACCGTCAGATACATCCGGGACTCGGGCATCCGCAGACTGATTCCGGACAGGCAGAGTGCCACGCAGTAGCAGCCGACGGTCATGAGGGCGTTCACCCCCACGATGGCGGGCAGCGCCGCCCAGTGCACGGGGACGCCCAGCAGCAGACGCACGGCCAGCAGAGCGATCGTGGAGGTGATCAGGCCGTCGGCCACCCAGTGCAGACCCCGCGAGGCCAGCGCGAGGAACGGCGGGGTACGGCTGATCAGCAGGAACTGCAGTGTTCCCGTACGACGTTCGCCGACGGTCGAGGAGACCACTCCCAGAGCCCCCAGCGGGCCGAGCACGACGGCGTTGCCCAGCGCGAGGTAGCCCTGGGCCTCGGGGGAGCCGAGCAGCTGCCCAAGGTTCGCGAAGAAGAGCACCTGGCACAGCAGCCTGACCAGCCAGCCGCACAGCCAGGAGCGCCAGGTGAACATGGCTCGGTAGTCCTGGTAGCTGGCGAGGGCCCCGTAGCCGATCAGCTGGAGCGTCGCCCGTACGGAGCGGCGGGAGGGCGGGAGCGCGCCTGCCTGGCTAGTCATGCAGAATCGCCTTTCCGCTGCGAATGGACGTCAGGACATGGCGCAGCAGCACCACGCCCAGCAGGGTCTGCGCCAGGATCAGCGCGCACAGCACGCCCAGGCGCTGCCCCGCATGGGGCACGGGGCCCGCGGCGGCGTCCCTGAGGAGCCCGGTTCCCCAGGAGAGGAAGAACCCGTGGGCCAACTGCCGGAACGGCTCGGGCAGTTGCGCGACTGGGAGGATGAGGCCGCCCAGCAGGTAGAAGGGGTACGTCAGGGAGTTCTGGAGGGTGCGCGCGCCACGGACCGTCAGCATGAGCCCGCTGACCAGCAGGGCGGAACTGGCGCATCCGGCGGCCAGCAGAGCCACGACGAGCAGGGCGGTCCCGGGGCTGCGCAGTGTCACATCCAGTCCGAACACACCGCGTCCGATGAGGACGACCTCGGCCAGGGCCGGCAGGGCGAGTGCGGTGGTGATGAAGATCCTCACCATCAGCGAGACGAGATAGCGCCCCGGGGTGAGCAGCGACAGCTCCAGGGCGCCGTCCGCCCGGTCGTCGTCGACGACCTCGGCGGCGACGAACACGGAGTGCGCCCACAGGCTCATGGCGAAGGCGGTGAGCGCCACGGTGGTGGCGAGGTCTTCGCGATGGTGGCGCTGCAGAAAGTGGAAGAAGACGAACGAGTAGAGCGGGATCACGGCCAGGGTGGCCAGCAGCCCGGGGGAGCGGGCGAGGATCACGCCCTGCGCCCGGGCGTAGGGGAGTATCACAGGGCGAACTCCCGGTCCTCGATGATCGTGCGGTAGACCTCGGTGAGGCTGGGGGCGGTGACCGAGATGGAGACCGCCCGGGCGTGGGCGAGCAGCAGCAGGGCCTGGGACAGGCTGTCCTCGTCGGCGGGGTGGGCTGTGAGGTTGCCGGCGGTGTCGGTCACCGCGGAGCCCGGCAGTGCGGCGATGCGTGCGGCGGTCTCTGCGGGCACGCCTTGTGCGGTGAGGGCGCGGGGAGCTTGGATGCCGGCGAGCAGTTCCGCGGTGGAGCCGATGCGCAGGATGCGGCCGTGGTCGATGAGCGCGACCCTCGAGCAGAGCGCCTGGGCCTCCTGCATGTCGTGCGTCGTGAGGATCACGGTCGTGCCGCCGCTCGTCAGCGTCCGTATCAGCTCACGGAAACCGGCCCCGGCGTGCGGATCCATGCCGTTGGTCGGCTCGTCCAGGATCAGCACGTCCGGCTCGCCGAGCAGAGCGCGCGCCAGATGCACCCGCTGCACCATGCCGCGGGAGAAGGTCTCGACCCGGTCGTCGGCCCGGCCGGACAGCCCCAGAACCTCCAGGATGTCGTCGGTGCGCCGACGGGCGGCGCGTGTGTCCAGGCCCTGCAATGCCGCCCAGTACCGAAGGTTCTGACGAGCCGTCAATCTGCCGTAGAGGCCCCGGTCGCCGCCGAGCACCAGGCCGATCCGGCGGCGTACCTCCCGCGGCTGGCGGACGACGTCGAAGCCGGCCACTCGGGCCGTGCCGGAGGTGGGCACGAGCAGCGTGGTGAGAACGCGGGACAGCGTGGTCTTCCCCGCGCCGTTGGGCCCGAGGAGGCCCAGTGCCTCGCCCTGCTCGACCTGGAAGGTGACCTGGTCGAGGGCGGTGACCTCGCGGCCGCGGCGGGCACGGAAGGTCCGGGTGAGATCGCGTACGTCGATGACGGCCATGGCAGTCACACCTCTTCCCTGGTGTACGGACGGGTCGGGGCGCCGTGCCCGGTGCGCTGCGGCCAGGGGGCGAGAGCGGACAGCTCCGCGAGGGCGCACTCGTGCAGTCGCGGGTCGACGAGCTCTCCTGGGACCATGAGGAAGTCGGCGACCGGAGTGCGGGTGATGACTCCTTCCCTCCAGCGGTGCTCGGTGGCGTGCTCGCCGGCGCCCCGCCGCAGCGGTGTGGTCAGCTGAAGGCCGTAGCGGGGCTCGCGCACGGCGCCGGCGGGCGTCCGCGGCCGCGCGGAGTCCATAGCGCGTTCGGCGCGTCTGAGGCGTTCCGTCTCGGCCGGACCGCGCAGCGCGTCGACGAGTTCGTCGGGTACGGCGGCGACGAGCGGCTCGTGCGCACGGACGCGGTCGCACAGTTCGAGCAGCTCGGGCGCCAGGGCGAACTCCGCGGCGACGGCGGCCAGACGGCGGGGCGAGGGAGCCGCGGGCGAAGTCATGACGCAGACCAGATCGAGGATGTCCTTGACGGTGAAGGGCCGCTGGAAGCGCTCCTCCGCGAGGGAGAGCACATCGGCGTGGACCGGATCGTCGGGCAGCCGCGCACGCAACGGGACCTCGCCGGGCTCGCCGCCGAAGCCGAAGGTCGTGACTTCCACGCCGTGGTCGGGGTCGAGCAGGGGGTCCTCGCCGGGCCACCACACCGCCGCGAGCAGATGCCGCTCCTCTCCCTCGTACAGCTCCGTCAGCTCCGCCTCGTCGCTGTCGTGGCGGTCCAGGACGAGGGCCAGTACGCGCCACAGGGCGGACTCGGTGGGGACGACGACGTCGAGGTCGCCGAGCGGCCGCAGGACGCCCTCGGGGTAGTAGCGGGCGATCGACGGCCCTTTGACCACGCGTGCGCCGGGCACCCGAGCCGTGTCGTCGGCGAGCCGCCGGTAGGTGTCGGCGCGCCGGGACATGCGCGCGAGCTCGTCATGGGCGCCGCTGCCCATCGCCGTGCCCTCCAGGGCGGCCAGCGACAGCACGAGGGGCGAGAGCACCCCGCGCACCTGCCGGGCGGCCTGAAGGAGCCGGCGTACGGGCAGCTCGCGGTCGATGTCGAGCAGTTCGTAGAGCAGGTCGAGGGTGAGGGGAAACGGAGAGCGGTGCTGGGACGTCATACGGGAGCTCCTCGATGCCGGGGCGACTGCCCGGCGCTACGGTCGGGGACGGACGGCATGCCGGTAGACATGCGTCGGCGTCCAGCGCTGCCGGCGCAGCGCGGCCACGATCTCGGCGGCCGGGTCCGCGCCGCCGTCGTGGAGGGGATGCGAGACGTTGCCGACGAGCGGCAGGCCGAGGGCGGCGGCCGTACGGGCGCAGGCGGCCACCAGACGCTCCGTGGCGAGGCGGCGCAGGCTGCTGTCGTCGACGAGGATGTCCACCAGCTCGACGAAGCGGGTGTCGCTGACGTCGTCGTGTGCGTCGGTGAGCATCGTGGCGTGCCCGACCGGGTCCGGCCGCCCGGGAACGCGGACCAGCAACGAGCGCCGGTCGGGCGCCGCGAGCAGGCGGTGGACGGAATCCTCGACGCCGCTCTCGTCCGGGGTGTGTCCGCGGTCGACGGCCGCGTCGTGGAGGGCCCGCGTCAGCCATCGGCCGACGAAGTCCTGGTCGCGGTGGCTGTGGTCGGCGGCGTGGTCGATGTCGACGAGGTCGCACGCCGGGGCGTCGTCAGGGGGCGGTGCGGCGGTGTGGCGGAGGTAGGTGTGCAGCGGCCGCAGGACCGGATGCGGGGTGATGTGCGCAGGTACGCGCACCACGGCCGCCGCGCAGTCGGGAAACCGGCGGAACAGGACGTCGAGCATGCGGGGCGCATGGGCGAGCAGTTCCGGGTCGGCGTGCTCCACCAGGCACTGCAGCTCGCCGGTGGCCGGCTCCCGGTACTCACCCGCCACCAGGGGCAGCCGGCCGATGCGGCTCAGCAGCCCGGCCTCGTCCGCGGCCCGGATATAGACGTCGGCGGTGGCGAAGGGGGACGGCGGCAGGGCGGCCTCCGGCGCGCTGCTCATCGCCCCTCCGGTCGGACGACCGCGATCAGCTGGCCCGTCAATTCGGCTGCCGCGTCGGCGACGTGCTCGGGCCTCACGCCGTGCAGCGCGGCGATCTCCAGGTCCGCGTCCCATGCAATCGTGCTGAGGATGCGGTGGGCGGCGGTGGCGATGGCACGGTCCAGCGGCGCCTCGGCCTCCCGGACGGTCTCGACGGTCGCCTGTCGGACGGCGGCCGCGAAGGCCTGCTCGTCCGGTCCATGGGCGGCCACGCTGCTCAGCACCTCACGGAACGCGTCCAGCAGCCGGGGCGCGTTGCCCGGCTCACAGCCCGCGAGCATCCGCCAGGCGCCGGTGTCGCTGTAACTGCGCGACCAGGAGCGGAAGGAGTACGCCAGGGCCTCCTGGTTGCGCAGCCGGTCGTACAGAGGCGACGCGGGACTTCCGCCGAGCAGGTGCCCCAGCACCGTGAAGGCGTGTCTGCGCGGGTCGGCAGCATGAGGGGAGCGCCCGCCGACCAGCATCCAGCAGAATTCGTCCGGCCACCGCTCCACCAGTCCCGGCCTCAGCGGGCCGGGGACTCCGCCCGCCGACCCGCGGCGCGGATCCGGTACCGCGGACGCCGGCGTCCTGCCCAGCCCCGCGGACAAGAGCGCCTCGCGCAGCGTCTCTTCGGGCAGGCCGCCGACGCTGGACACGGCAAGCGGGGCGGTACGCAGCGCGAGGTCATGGGCGTCCCGCACCGAGGCGACGGTCAGCGCGGAGACCGTCTGCGGCAGCCCGCCGACCGGGGAGCCCAGCGGGTGCCCGGCGAAGAGGCGGGCGAGGAAGGCGTCCTGCACGGCGTCGGCCTCGTCGGAGGCGGCGGCCGCCAGCTCCTGGAGAACCACCCGGCGCTCGTCGTCCAGCCGCTTCTGGTCCAACCGGGGTTCCAGCAGAGCCTGGCACATCCACCGGGCCGCCTCGGCCGCGTCCTCGGTCAGCACCTGGGCGTGGAGGATCAGCGACTCGGGTCCCGTCATCGCGTTGCAGTCGCCGCCGCGGCGCTCGATCCGCTCGCACAGCGACAGACCGTCCGAGAGCGGTGTGGACATCACCAGGTGTTCGAGCATGTGGGCGGCTCCGGCGCTGCCGGGCGGATCGTGCCGGGCGCCGAAACCGAGAGCGATGCACAGGCTGGTGGTGCGCAGCCGGGGGTCGTGGTGCACCGTCACGGGGACGTCGATCGACAGTGATGCGGTCATAGGGATTCCCGTCGTACGGAGAAGGAGATACAGGCAAGGGCGCCGCCGGACGAATGTCCGACGGCACCCTTGTTAACTGCTGACTACTTACCGGTACGGACGTTGATCTTGTCGAGACGCGGGCGCATTCCGGCCTTGTGGTTGCGAACCATGATGACTCCTCATTTTCGTGAATCCGGTGATTCAGTGGAATGTTCCGCCGGGGTGACTCCCTGGCGGCACGTCAAATAGTTCACAGGTCAGGGCGCTTGGTTGTCAATGAATATCGGCGTCTTCGCCTGTCACGAGAGTGCGTGTCACGTGAATTCGTGGCCGCATTTCCGTTCACGCTCACCCGTTCACGCGCACTCGTTCACGTCGAAGAGTGTCACGCGAATTCGGTTATATACGCGGGCGGTCCGGTCCCGGCATTGTCGAATTCGGTAGTCGTCGTTTTCCGGTCGGCCGAGTCCGACCTTCCGGCGCACTTGTAACCCATGGAGGAGAGCACGTGGCAGGTCAGCACTCCCTGTTCCTGATCAAGCCGGACGGGGTCGAGCGACAGCTCCAGCAGGCTGTCGTCGAAGCGGCGCAGGAAGCAGGTCTCGCGGTCGTATGCCGGCATCGACTGCGGCTGGACGAGGAAGAGGTCGTCCAGGCATGGGCCGACACCCGCCGTACGGAACACCCGCTGGAGCACCTGTCCCTGGACCTCTGGTACGGCGGGCGCCCGATGGAGATGCTGGTGGTACGGGGGCCGGAGGCGCTGACGCAGGCCGACCGGGTCAAGTCCCGGGTACGAGCCGCCTACCGGCTCGGCCCGTTCGCCAACGTCCTGCACACCCCGGACCACACAGGCGAGTTCGACCTCCAGCTCTCGGTCTTCGGCCGCGGCTGCTCGACCTGCTCCGCCCTGGTGGAAACCGACTTCGGCGACTACGCGACGGTGCCGCAGGCCTACCCGCCCGGCACCCTGCTCCCCGACGCCTGGCGCGACATCGATCTGCTGCGCAAGCAGGTCCAGCCGCTCTGGGACGACCCCTCGTCCTGCTTCTGGCGTCCGACCTATCCGGCGCCCTACCGCGGCGAGACGCCTGCCGGACCTCGGGACCACGCCCTCTACATCGCCGCCTCCCCGCACCAGCTCTCCTTCGACAACCTGGTCGGAGCACTGCTGACGGCACTGCCGGAGATCGGCTTCTCCCACGCGCTGGAACTGATCATCTCGGCGCTCCACCACCGGGACTTCACCCTCGCCGTGGGAACCGCCGAGGAGTGCGAGCGCTACCGCGGCGCCCTCATGGCACAGGGCCTCAACACCCCGATCCGTACGCTCGCCCAGGACTCGCTGCGCCGCGAGGCGCAGATGGAGTCCGCGGGCCTGACCGACTTCCCGGCGGCATGAGCGGCACGGCCCCGTCGGCGGCCGCCGCCGCGGACCGGGCCCGGCGGCGGCGCCCGGCCCAGCTCCAGGACCGGCTGGCGAAGCGCAGCGCCCTGCAGGCCGAGGGACCCGATCCGTACGCGGCGGCCCAGCCCGTCACGGCACGCGTCGCAGGCCTGCGACAGCGCTACGGCGGACTGCCGCCGCGTGTGCGCACCGGAGCCAGGGTGACCGTGGCCGGACGGATCATGAGCCGCCGCGACCACCGGGACGTCGACTTCGCCACCCTGCGCGACGGGGCCGAGGAGATCCAGATCCTGCTGGCGGGCGACCGCACCGCGGGCTCGCCGCGCGCCCGCTGGCGGGATCTGGTCGACCTGGGCGATCTGGTGGTCATCGAGGGCGAGCCGCTCACCACCGGCAGCGGCGCCCTGGCCGTCGAGGCGGCGGACTTCACGCTGGCCTCCAAGGCCCTGCGCCCCCTGCCGGGCCGGCCCGTCGCTCCGGGGGAGGCCGTACGCCCCTCCGCCGCGCGGCGCCACTACCAGCGCATGCTGCTCGACCCCGGTGAGACCGCTCGGCTGCGCCAGCGCGGCGCCGTGCTGAGGGCGCTGCGGGAGGGGTTGTACGCCGGCGGGTTCACCGAGGCCGACACCCCGCTGCTGCACCCGCTGCCCAGCGGAACCGCCCGCCCGTTCACCGCGCACATGAACGCCTGGGGCGTACCGCTGCATCTGCGCGCCACGGCCGAGATGTACCTCAAACGGCTCATGGTCGGCGGTATGGACCGGGTCTTCGAGATCGGCCGGGTCTTCCGCAACGAGGGTGCCGACGCACTGCACTTCCCCGAGTTCACCGTCTGCGAGGCCTATGCCGTGCACAGCGACTACGGGGACGCCGCCGTGCTCGCCGAGAGACTGGTCGCCGCCGTGGCCGCGGCGCTGGCCGAGCCGGGGGACACTGGCCGCCCGGCCTTCGCCCGCCACCGCCTGCACACGCTCCTCACCACAGCGCTCGGCACCCATGTGGACAGCTCCACCCCGCGCGCCGACCTGGCCGGGCTCGCCCGCCGCCACGGCATCGACGTCCCACCCGGATCCGGTGCGGGCGCCCTGGCCGTGCTGCTCTACCGCAAGCTGGTCGAACCGGGCCTGAGGGAGCCGACGTTCGTCTTCGACTTCCCGGCCGAGGGCGCGATACTCGCCCGCCCGCACCGCCGGGACCCCGCTCTGGTGGAGACCTGGAGCCTGGTGATCGGCGGCCTCGACGTCGGACAGGGGTGCAGCGAGCTGACGGACCCGGTGGAACAGCGGCGCCGCTTCACCGAACAGGCCGTCGCCCGCGGGGACCGCGGGCTCGCCGCGACCGAGCTCGACGAGGACTTCCTGGCGGCTCTGGAGCACGGACTGCCCCCTCTGGGCGGCCTGGTACTCGGGGTGGACCGTCTGATCGCCGCCCTCCGCGGCGGCGGACGACTCCGCGACCACCAGTGCCACCCCATCGTCCGCCCCCTCCCGCCGCCCCTCGTCGCGGCCCCGGGCGTCAGCGTCCCGCCCCCGATTCTGCCCCCGATTCCGGCCCTGATTCCGGCTCTGGAAGGAGCAGCGCAGTGGACACCGACCACCACCAGCGACTCGACACCCTGCTGACGGACGCCTGCGCCCGGTTCGCAGAGGAGACCGCGCTCACCGACGGCGTCCGATCGCTGACGTACGGCGAGCTGGCGGCGAACGCAGCCGCGCTGCGCACCGCCCTGGCGGCGGCCGGCCACCGGGCCGCTGAGCCCGTCCTGCTCTGCGTCGGCAACCGCTGCGCTGACTTCGCCGCCCAACTGGCCCTCTGGCAGGCCCGAGGCATCGTCGTACCAGTCCACCACGGCGCGCCGGAGTCGGTCGTGCGGGAGACCGCCCTGCGCACCGGCGCCCGTCTGCTGCTGCGCTCCGACGAGGAGAGGCCCGACGCCCGGATCGTACGCCTCGACCTGCCGGAACGCGCCGCACCGCGCGAACTCGACGCCGACCAGGCCCTGGTGGCGTTCACCTCCGGCTCGACCGGGCGGCCCAAGGGCGTCGTGCTCTCACACCGGGCCCTCACCGCCAAGCTGCGGGCCATCGCCCACGTACTGCCGTTCCGGGCCGGAGACCAGGCACTCCAGGTCCTCCAGCTCAATTTCACCTTCGGACAGTGGACGTCGCTGCTGACCCTGGCCACCGGGGGCACGCTCCACCTGCTGCCGCGGTTCCGGGCGGCAGACGTGCTGCGCCGCCTCGCCGACCGGCCCGTCGACCGGATCGCGGTGGTACCCAGCATGCTGCGACTGATCAACCGTGAACTGAGCACACCCGGCGACGGGCCGGCGCTGCGCTCCGCTCTGCGGGAGGCGGGCTCCCCGGCCCTGTGGATCACGGGCGGCGAACCGCTGCTCGCGGGGCTCGGGGCGCGACTGCGGGCGGCGCTGCCCGACTCGGGCATCGCGGACGTCTACGGACTCAGCGAGACGTCGACCTCCGACTTCATCGTCGCTCCCGACCAGTACGAGGCGGCAGCGGGCACCATCGGGCGCCCCAGCCCCGGTGTGGAGTTCCGCATCGCCTCCGGGGACGGCCCGCCGCGGCCGCCCGTCCCCGGCGCGGTGGGGGAGCTGTGCCTGCGGACCCCCTATCTGATGACCGGCTATCTGGACGACCCGTCGGCGACCGCGGACGCGACGGCGGACGGCTGGCTGCGCACCGGAGACCTCGCCACCGTCCGCTCCTCCGACGGCCTGGTCCAACTGGTGGGAAGGGAGAAGCAGTTGATCTCCCGGGGCGGTGCCAAGATCGCTCCGCTCGAGGTGGAGCACCCCTATGCCCGGCACCCGGCCTGCGGCGGCTGCGTGGCCGTCGGCGTCCCGGACCCGATGCTCGGCGAGCGCGTCCACCTGGTGTTCGTGCCCACCCCCGGCGCCCGCCCCACCGAGGACGAGCTGATCGCCTTCGGCCGCGAGCACCTGGAAGCGTACAAAGTGCCCGAGCGCGTGCACCTGGTGGCCGAGCTGCCGCTGGGGCGCACCGGCAAGACCGACCGGGACGCCGCGGCCGGCCTCGCCGCGGCGGCAGACTCCGGACGCCTCCCCGCAGCGACCGGAGCCGTCCGGTGACCCTGCTCGGCGTCTCCACCGCCGCCCTGGCCAACCGCGACGACTTCGAGGAACTGCTCGCCTACCGGCCCGACGTGATCGAGTTCTACGGATACCCCAGCGCCGCGCTGCCCCGCATCGCACGGTTCTGCGCGGCCCACGGCATCCGGCCGGCCCTGCACACCCCGGTCCCCTACGACCTGGACGTACCGCTGCGCCGCTTCGCCCCCACCGGCCCCGACCCGAAGGAGGCGGCGGCCGCGCTGCGGCTGACCGAGGCCACCGTGCGGTGCGCGGCCGACTTGGACGCGCTCCATGTCGTGGTCCACTTCCCCAGCCCCTACCCGCCCTACCCCGAGCCGGGGTTCGAGGAGGCGGGCCAGGAGTTCCTGGCCGCCACGGCCGCCCTCGCACGCCGCTACCGGGTACCCGTCCTCATCGAGAACCTCTCCGCGCATCCGCTGCTGCGCACGCCGGAGCAGTACCGCCGAGCCCTGGACGCCCACCCCGACCTCGGCCTCTGTCTCGACCTCGGCCACGCCCATCTGCTCGGCGCGGACGCCCGGGCGCCGCTCGGCTTCGCGTCCGCCTTCGGGACCCGTGTCCGCAGCATGCACGTGTACGACACCACGGCCGAGCGCTACCCCCGCTACGGACACGAGCCCGCCGCCGACCGGCAGAAGTCCGACGGCTTTCTGGGACTGGCCGAGCTCCTCCCCGACCTGCTGCGCCGCACCCGTCCGGCGGCGCTGGTCATGGAGCACGGACCGATCGCCCCCGGCGCGCAGACGGCGCCGGGCACCGCCGACTGGCTGAGAGAACTGATCCGCCGTCACGACGCAGGAGCAACCGCATGAGCAACCGCACCCATCTGAGCCTGGTGACCCGCCTCGCCGACAGCGAGGGCACACACCGCAGCGACCTGCTGAAGGAGCTGTCCGAGACCACCCAGCACCTGATCGACACCACGGGGCGCGGCCTGGACCTCACCGAAGCCGATCTCACCGGTCTCGACCTGAGCGGCGCCGATCTGCGCCGGGCCACCCTCAACCGGGCCGTCCTGCACAGCACCCAGCTCGTGGCGGCCGACCTCGCCGAAGTCACCATGGTCTGCCCCGGCATGGAACGCACCAACCTCCAGGGCGCCAGCCTGCGCTCCGCCTATGTGCACGCGCTCGCCGCGCAGACCTGCACCTTCGACGGCGCGGACCTCACCGGACTGCGGGACGCCACCGGCACCCTGTTCCACGGGTGCAGCATGCGCGGCGCCCACCTGGACGGAGCCCACCTGGCCGGCTCCTTCTTCTACCAGTGCGACCTGTCCGACGCGTCCGCCCGCGCCGCCAACCTCCAGGGCGGGCTGATCAACGAGTGCCTGCTGGACAACGCCCTGCTCGACGGCGCGCTGGTCGACCAGCTCACCGTCACCAAGTCCGCCCTGTGCGGGACATCGCTGCGGAACGCCGGCGGACAGGGACTGGTCCTGCAGCGCCTCACCGCCGCCGACGGCCTGATCCTCACCGACGCCGCCCTGCCCGGACTGCGCCTGTCGGAGGTACGAGCCGACCAGGTGCACGCCGCGGGGCTGGCCGCGCGCGACGCCGACCTCACCGACACCGTGCTGACCGGCGCCGACCTGACCCGCGCCGACCTCACCGGCGCGCGCCTCAGCCGCTGCCACCTGCCGGGCGCGCTGCTGGACGAGGCACACCTCACCGGTGGGTCCATCAGCTCCAGCAGCCTGCGCGGCGCCGTGCTGCGCGGCGGCCACGGCGAGAACCTGCACCTGGTGGAGAGCGATCTGTCCGACGCGGACCTCGGCGGATTCACCGGACGCTGTCTGACGGCCCGCGACGTCAGCCTGACCCGCGCGAACCTGCGCCACGCGAACCTCTACCGCGCCATGATCACCGGTGACCCGCCCCGCGCCATGAGCCTGCGCGACGCCGTCCTCGAAGGGGCCACCCTGGTGCAGGCGTACATCGCCGCGGATCTGCGGGGGGCCGATCTCAGGGGCGCCAACTGCGCCTACAGCCGGTTCAGCCAGTCGGACCTCAGCGGCGCCCGGCTGGACGGGGCGAACATGTACCAGTCCACCTGGATCAAGGTCCCGGTCAGGGACGCCGTGCTCACCGGGGTGCGCGCCCCGGTCTTCGCCAACCGGTGCCCGGGGCTGGCCGACGCCCTGCAACGGGCGGGCGGATCCGCCGCGGCGGAGTTCACCGCGTTCCTGGAGGGCTTCGACGCCGCGCTGGCCACCGGACGCAAGGGCTCCACGTGACCCGTGTGCTGATCGTCGCGGCTCACCCGGACGACGCCGAACTCGCCCTCGGCGGCGCCATCGCCCAGCTCGCCGACCGCGGCGCCGAAGTGACCGTCGCCCTGTTCACCGTCTCTGAGACGGCCGCCGCACACGACCCGGACCGGCGGGCCCGGCGGATCGCGGCCGCCGAGGCCGCCTCCCGCGTCCTCGGCCACCGGCTCCACTGGCTCGGAGACGGACAGTACGACCAGGTCGAGGACATCCCCGAGTACCGGGCGGTCGGGCTGCTGGACGACCTGGTGGCACAGATCGGTCCCGACACCGTCATCAGCCACTGGGACGGCGACTCGCACGGCGACCACGTCCGCGTCGCACGCGCGGTCGTCGCCTCGTCACGCCGCTGGCCGCACGCCGCGCTGCTGCAGTTCGGACCGAACGAGCACCGGACCGTGCGCCACGCGGAGTTCGCCCCCGGCCTCTACATCCCCACCGTCGACCACCTCCCCCGCAAGCTCCGGGCGCTGGCCTGCTACGCCTACCCCGGGCAGGGCTATCGCGCACTGGATCCCGACGCGGTCGAACTCCTCGACCGGGCCCGGGGAGCCGCCGTGGGGCTGGCCGCAGCGGAAGGGCTGCGCCTGGTCCGCCACCGCCTCACCCTCGGCCGTCCGCTCCTGTGAGCATCCGGCCCTTCACCCAAGGAGTCCCCCTGTGACATCGCTGACCACCGAGGAGCCGCTGGCCCGGCCCCGCCCCGACGCCCTGCCCGCCACCCCCGTCGACGTACCCGAACCGACGCACCGCGACGACCTGCTGGCCCTGCGCAGCTCGGCCTGCGTCTGGGGGCTGGGCCACATCGGATGGTCCACCGCCGAGGCGCTCCGCGCCGAGGGCGTGTCCGTCGTGGGGTACGACGTCGACCCCGCACGCGCCAGGGAGCGTCACGGCGCCGCGCCGGCGTCGAACGGCCCCGCGATCCAGGTGACGTCCGAGCAGGCCCGTGCCCTGGGCGACGACATCGGCGTGCACTTCATAGCCGTCCCGACCGAACGCGAGGCGGAGCCGTACACCGAGATCCTGGTGGAGGTCTTCGCAGCCATCGCCGGAGCGGCCGCGGCCCGGCAGTCCGGCAGACCGCCGCTGGTGGTCGTCGAGTCGACGCTGACACCCGGCACGGTCGAGAACCTGCTGCTGCCCGTGATCGCCGCCGCCGGACTGGTACCCGACGCCGATCTGCTGCTCGCCCTCGCGCCGCGCCGCGACTGGTTCCTCGCCGAGGGATACGGGCTGCGGGACCTCGACCGGGTCTACGGCGGAATCGGCGCGCGCTCCGCGGACGCCGCCCGCGACGTGCTGGGACTGATGTGCGACACCCTGCACCGGGCGCCCAGCCACGTCGAGGGCGAACTCGTCAAATGCGTCGAGAACGCCTACCGGCATGTGGAGATCACCCTCGCCAACCAGCTCAGCCTCGCCTACCCGGACGTCGACATGGTGGAGGTGCTCCGCCTCGCCGGCACCAAGTGGAACATCGGCACCTTCCACCCCAGCTTCGGAACCGGCGGCTACTGCATCCCGCTGTCGAGCCGGTACCTGCTGAAGGGCGCCGCCGACGCCGGGCAGCTGACCCTGCTCACCGAGGCCGTCGAGACCGACACGCAGATGCGCGGCCTGGTCGCCCAGGCGGTCGCGGCCCGGGGACGCGTCCTGGTGCTCGGGCTCGCATACAAGGGCGGGATCAAGGTGGCCACCCTCAGCCCCACCGTCGAGATCACCGAGGAGCTGCGCAGGCTGGGCGCCCCCGTCACCGTGCACGACCCCCTGTACAGCCCGCAGGAGATCGACCGTCTGCTCGGCCCGGGCACGGCTGCCACCGACCTGGCGCAGGCCTTCGGGGAGGCCACCACCGTCCTGGTCGTGCCCGACCACCCGGAGTTCCGCTCGGAGCCCTACCTCGGTCTGCTGGCCGAGCCGCGCGAGCGCCCCCTGCTCGTGCTCGACAACCACGGAGTCTGGGCGGACCGGGAATGGGCGGATCACATCGTGTACCGCAGGGCGGGCGGTGCCTCCTGGCTGACCGTCCCCACGAACGAGGCGGCAGACCCCCGATGAACGCCCTCTCCTCCGTGACATCCGCAGGGCCGGGCGCCGCACGGCCCGCGGCCCGCCGGCTCCTCGCCGCCCCGTCCGCCGATCCGGTCGCCGTCCGCACCCGCGCCGTGGCCGACACCCTGCTGGCACCGGCCGCCGCCGCCACCGCCGTGACCCAGGTGCCGCGCTCGCACCTGGACGCCCTGGGCGCGGCAGGCGCCCTGGGCACCGCGGTGTACCGGCCCACCGGCCTGCCGACTGCCGCGCAGGTGCAGCGCGAGGTCTCCGAGACGATCGCCGCGGCCGACGGCGCCACCTGGTGTGTGTACGCGCAGCACCACCACCCCTTGCGGGAGGTGGCGGCCTGCGCCGACCCCGGGACGCGGGACCGCTGGCTCGGCCCCATGGCGCAGGGGCGGGTGCTGGCGGCGGTCGCCACCTCGCACCTGCGGCGGCCCGGACCACCCGCCGTCACCGCGGTCCGCGACAGGGGCGGTTGGCGTCTGCACGGCCGGCTGGCCTGGCTGACCGGGTGGGGCCTGGCCGACGTCGTCCTCGTGGGCGCGGTCACCGCCGACGACCGGGTCTTGTTCGCCCTGCTGGACTGCGCCGAGTCGGCCGGGCTCACCGAGGTGCGCGAACACCGGCTGTGGAGCATGGCGGCGACCCGGACCGTGTCGGCCGCCCTGCACGGCGTCCTCGTGCCGCCGGACCGTCTGATCGCCCTGCACCCGCTGCCCGAATGGCAGCGCTCCGACGCGATGCGCCGCCCCAACGTCAACCCGGGCGTCTTCGGGACGATCGCCGCCGCCACGCGGTGCCTGACCGACGCCGAACGCAGCCCCGAATACCGCGAACTGGGCATGCGGCTGACCGAGGAGGCCGCGGCCCTGCGCACCACCGCCTACCGGCTGATGGACGAGGTGCCCCCGCACGAGGAGTCGGCGCAGCGCCTGACCGTCCGGGCCGCGACGCTGGAGGTGGCCTGCCGGGCGGCCACCGCGTGCGTCGCGGCCGTCGGCGGCGCGGCAGCGGCGTCCGGCTCCCTCCCGGCCCGGTTGACGGCCGACGCGGCCTTCCACCTCGTCCAGGCGCAGACGCCGGAAAGCCGCGCGGCAACGGGAGCCAGGATGCTCGCCGTCACCGCCGCCGCTGCGGGAGAGCGCCCGTGACGGCCGGCGGCCGGGCCCGGGTCCGGCTCGCCGACACCGGCCCCACCGTCTTCACGGAGATGTCGGAACTCGCCGTACGGCACGGCGCGATCAACCTCGGACAGGGATTCCCGGACACACCGGGACCGGCGTCCGTGGTCGAGTCCGCCGTCGCGGCCCTGCGGGCCGGACACCACCAGTACCCGCCGGTGCCCGGGCTCTTCGAGCTGCGCGCCGCGATCGCCGCGCATCAGCGCACCTGGTACGGAATCGACCTCGACCCCGAGACCGAGGTCGTGGTCACCACCGGCGCTTCGGAGGCGCTCGCCGCGGCGCTGCTGGCACTGACCGGACCAGGAGACGAGGTCGTCGTCCTCGAGCCGTACTACGACGCGTACGCCGCCTGCGTCGAGCTGGCCGGAGCCACCCTCGTACCCGTCCGGCTCACCCCGCCCGCGTTCGGCCTCGACGCGGCCGCGCTGCGCGCCGCCGTGACACCCCGCACGAAGGCTCTGCTCCTCAACACCCCCCACAATCCGACCGGGACCGTGCTGACCCCCGACTGCCTGCGGCAGATCGCCGAGACGGCCCGCGCCCACGATCTGCTGGTCATCGCCGACGAGGTCTACGAGCACCTGGTCTACGAAGGGCCGCCGCACCAGCCCATCGCCACGCTGCCGGGGATGGCGCAGCGGACCCTGACCGTCGGTTCCGCGGGCAAGACCTTCTCCTTCACCGGTTGGAAGGTCGGCTGGGCCACGGGACCGCAGGACCTGGTCGAGGCGGTCACCGCGGTCAAGCAGTACCTCTCGTTCAGCTCCGGAACCCCCTTCCAGCATGCCGTGGCCGACGCCCTGAGGCTGCCGGCCGCCCATGTCACCGCCCAGCGCGACTCGCTCCGGCGCCGCCGTGATCTGCTCGTCGCGGGACTGACCGAGGCGGGGATGGCCGTCCACGTCCCCCGGGGCACGTACTTCGTGACGGCCGACATCCGCCCCCTCGGCGAAACCGACGGCCTGGCGTTCTGCCGCTCCCTGCCGGCCCGTTGCGGTGTGGCGGCCATCCCCAACCAGGGCTTCTACGCCGACCCGGACGCGGGCCGCCCCTATGTCCGCTTCACCTTCTGCAAAGGGCAGGCCGTGCTCGACGAGGCGGTCGCCCGGCTCGCCGCCCTGCGGGACGGCCGCCCGGCATCCACCCTCCGTACGGGAGAGATCTCGTGACCACAACGACCGACCACTCCACCGGGCCCCGGCACACCGACCACTCCACCGGGCCCCGGCACACCGACCGGCGAGCCGAACTGGCCGCCAATCTGCGGGCCGTCACATCCCGCATCGAGGACGCCGCGGCCGGCTGTGCCCGTGATCCGCGAACCATCACCCTGGTGGCCGTCACCAAGACCTGGCCCGCCTCCGACGTGCGCCTGCTGAGCGGCCTCGGCGTCCGCCACATAGGAGAGAACCAGGACCGTGAAGCGTCCGCCAAGGCCGCGGCACTGGCCGACCTCCCCGAGCCGCCGCACTGGCACTTCGTCGGCACGCTCCAACGCAACAAGGCAGCGTCGGTGGCCCGTTACGCCGATCTCGTGCACTCCGTGGACCGCGCCGCGCTGGTGACCGCGCTCTCCCGCGCGGCGGTGGCCGCCGAACGGACCGTCTCCTGCCTGATCCAGGTCAGCCTCGACGCGGACCCGCGCCGCGGCGGCGTACCGGCCGACGGCCTCCTGTCCCTCGCCGGCGCCGTGGCCGAGGCGCCCGGACTGCACCTGGGCGGCGTCATGGCCGTGGCGCCGCTGGATCTGCCGGCCGAGCGGGCCTTCGCCCGGCTGGCCGGCCTCTCCGCGCGGCTGAGAGCGGACCATCCGCAGGCCACCGCCATGTCGGCCGGTATGAGCGGCGATCTGGAGGCAGCCGTCGCGGCCGGCGCCACCCATCTGCGCGTGGGCTCCGCGCTCCTGGCCGGACGGCCCCTCCCCGGCCACGCGCACGTGCCCGTACCTCAGGGCAGGGCCGTATGAACGACCGCGTCCCTCCCGCGGCCCATGCCCCTGTCAGCCCGCCGCTCGCGGCGGGCAGCGGCACCCGGAGCCTGGACCTGCGCTATCTGGACCGCGCCCCGGCCGACCACCACCGGCCGTACTTCCCCTTCGTCGAGCACCATATGCGCGACCTCCTGGAGCGGCCGGGCTCCTCCGTCCTGGACGTCGGATGCGCCAACGGCGCGTTCCTCCACTACCTCGCCGCCCGCCACCCGCACACCGCACTCACCGGCCTGGACGCCCTGCCGGTACTCGTGGCCCACGCGGCGCGACACGTGAGGGAGGCCTCGTTCGCCGTGGCCGACATCGGCCGGGCGGAGACCCTGCCCACACGACGGCACAGCGCTGTCACCCTGCTCACGCTCCACAGCCACTTCGACACGCTCCACCCCTGGCTCGACCATGTCCTCGGCCTGGTCGAGCCAGGCGGGCGCGCGCTGCTGTTCGGCGCGTTCAACCCCCACCCCGTCGATGTGCTGGTGCGCCTGCGGCAGGCCGACGCCCCCGCCGGCGACGGCGAGTGGATACCCGGCTGGAACGTCCACTCCCGGGCCGCGGTCTCGGCGTACCTCACCCGACGCGGCCTGCACCACCGGTTCCACGACTACCAGCCGCCGCCGGGCGCCGCGGACACACCGTCCGACCCGCTCAGCACCCGGCGCGCCACCTTGGACGGCGCACCCGTGCTGACCAACGGCAGTGGTGTGCTGCTGCCCTTCGCGCTTCTGGAGGTGACCGTATGAGCCGCCGCCCCGCGCCGCAGTTGGCAGAGCCGTTCCGCGTTCTGCTGCGCAGTCCGGTGACCGGAGGGCCGCTGCACTGGGCGGAGCCGTACGTCCTCACCGACGGCGAGGAGCTGTGGCCCTGCCTGGAGGGCATCCCCTATCTGCGCCTGCGGCGGCGCGCCTTCGCCTGCCGCACCGCCGGGCCACCGGCACGTCCCGGGCGCCTCAGCAGACCGGTGGCCGGCCGGCCGCTGACGGTCAATCCGCTCCTCGCCGGCAGCGGGCGGCCGCGCTGGCCCGACGACACGTTCGCCCGCGATTTCACCGCCGGCCTGCCCTATCTGCGCGACCTCGTACGGCCCCCCGAGACGACGGTGGCCGCCGCGCGGGCAGGACTCGCCGGTTCCCACTCGGACGTCGACCGCCTCGCCGCCCGACGCGTATTCCTGGACCTCCCAGAGAGCTGGATATGACCATGAGCCCCACCACATCGCCCGCGCTGCCCCACCCTGATCCGTCCGACGTCCCAGGCACTGGCGCTTCCGGCCCGGGCACTCCCGGCCCGGACACCCCCGCCACTGGCACTCCCCGCTCGGACACCCCCGGCCTCGGTGCCCGCCTGCCTCGCGTCGCCCTGGAGAGCCTTCCGGACTCGTGCCAGGCAGGTCCGGGCGTACGCATCCACGCCAGACGGCTGACCGTCGGCGAAGACGTCCGGATCGGCGCCGGGACCACCATCGTCGGCGACGACGTGGTGCTGGGCGACGGAACGGCCATCGGCCCCGGCTGCGACCTGCGCGCCGGAACGCTGCACCTGGGCAGCGGCACAGAGGTCGGCCCCCGCGTCCGGGTGCTGGTCGCCGAGCGGTTCGTCGTCGGCGCCGCCGCCCGCCTCGCGACCGGCGCGGAAGTGCTGTGCCGTGACTTCACGGCCGGGCGGCTGTTCTACTTCGGCGACGGCGCGCGCGTCGGCTACGGCGGAACGACGACCTCCACCGCGCGGGTCCGCGTCGGCGACCGGGTGACCATCGGCCAGCACACCATCCTCAACGCCAACCACGAGATCACCGTGGGCGACGGCGTCGGCACCGGCTCGTACCTGGCCGTCTGGACCCACGGCTACCACTTCGGGCACGGCCCTCTCAACGGGACCCAACCCGCTTACGCCCCCGTCCACATCGGACGCGACGTGTGGCTCGGCTACCACGTGACCGTGCTGCCCGGCGCCCACGTCGGCGACGACACCGTGGTGGCCGCGGGCTCCGTCGTCACGGCCCCGATACCCGCCGGCGTGCTGGCCGGCGGCGTCCCCGCCCGGGCCAAGAAGCCCCTCGATCTGAGGCCGGTCCCCGACGACCTGGCCCATGACGCGGTCCGTGACGCGCTGCGCGCCTGGCAGACCGAGCTCGACTGGAAGGGCTGCCTGGTGGAGTGGCACGAGGGGCAGGACGCGCCGGGCTGCCTGGCGCGGCTCACCGTCAGTCTGCCGGACGGCTCACACCGCACCCACGTCGTACTCCTCGCCCCGGGCGCCCCCCGGCCCACCGCCCCGCCGGCGGGCGAGGCGCTCGCGATCGTCACGCTCGCCGACGACCCCGCCACGCCCCGGCCCGACGGGCCGGTCGCCCTGTTCGAGCTGCGCTCGGGGCGGCTCTCCGGTCACACCTCGCCCGTCGTCGAGGACCTGCGCGACCAGTTGCGGCGGCACGCCATGCCGTGCGGGGACGACCGTTGCTTCTCCTCGATCGAACCCGAGGCGTTCGCCAGGCTCAAGGAGGCGGCAGCGTGACCCGTCCCGACGTCCCGCATGTTCCCGCGGTCATCGGCCTGTTGGGCGGCATGAGCTGGCCGTCCACGATCGCCTACTACCGGGCCGTCAACGAAGGCGTCGGCCGTTCGCTCGGCGGATCGCACTCCGCCCGCGTGATGATCTGGTCGGAGGACTACGCGGAGGTCGAACGGCGGCAGCTGGACGAGGACTGGCAAGGGGCGGGCGATGTGCTCGCCCTCGGGGCCCGGCGGTTGGAGGCGGCAGGCGCGGATCTGCTCGCCATCGCCTGCAACACCATGCACCGCGTCGCCGGGGCCGTACGCGCCGCCAGCAGTCTGCCGCTGATCGACATCGTGGAGGTGACGGCGGAGGCCACGCGCCGACGCGGCATCGCCCGCGCCGCGATCCTGGGCACCCGATTCACCGCCCAAGGCGGCCGGTTCACCGGCGAGCTGGCCGCCCGAGGCGTCGAACCAGTCCTTCCGGAACCCGGCGACCAGGCGCTGATCGACCGCATCGTCTACGAGGAGCTCTGCCTGGGAACCGTCAGCCAGTCGGCGGCAGCGGCGTTCAGAGACCTGCGGGACCGGCTGCATGCCGACGGCGCCGACGGCGTCGTCCTCGCCTGCACCGAACTCGGTCTGCTGCTGTCCCCGGCCGAGCACACCGCGCAGACGGTCGTCGACACCGTTCAGGCGCACGTCGAGGCGTTGGTGACCGCTTCCCTCGCGGGGCGAGCAGAGAGGCCGGGACCGGGGACTCCCACCGGCCGCTGAACGCCCCGGCCAGGCATGACCTGGCCGAACGCGGCCGACGTTGGTGGACCAGAGACGTCCGCCGCCTATCCTGATATATGCGACTGGGGGCAGTGAGCTGGGGAAAGCGAAGAGGGGGGAAACGTGGCAGAGTCGGGACACGAGGAGGCTTTCGATGCCGTACGCGGCCTGAGAGAAGCCGACATGGCGGTCTACGGCTGGGTGCTCGAACACCGCACGGCCTGCGCCGAGGCCATCGCCTCAGCCGTCGGGATCAGCGAGGAGGACGCCGAGCTCAGCGTGGAACGCCTGGTGCGGGCCCATCTGGTGCATGCGAGCCCCGAGGACCGCTCCGAGTTGTTCGCGATGGCGCCCGAGACCGCGGCGGCCCGCCTCGCCGCCCCAGTGGAGACCTTGATACGGGAGCAGCAGCAGAGCCTCGCCGGGATACGGAAGGAACTCGACCGGTTCATTCCGTACTACCACCGACGAAGATCGACCGCGCAGACCCTGGAGGTTCTCGAGAACGTCCATGATGTGCGCACCGCGCTCAACCGGGCCTCGGACGGCTGTCACAAGGAAGTGCTCAGCTCCCAGCCCGGCGGAGGCGCCCGCGTGCCCGAAGCGATGCAGGAGGCCCTGACCCGGGATCAGGCGATGCTGGAACGCGGCATCGAGCTCCGTACCCTCTACCATCACACGGCCCGGTTCAACGGTCCCAGCCAGGCGTACGTGGCTGCCGCCGCCGCCCTGGGCGGGCAGTACCGCACCGCGCACGAGCTGTTCGGCCGGCTCATCGTCTTCGACCGGGAGCTGGCCTTCATCCCGGTCCAGGACGGCAGCTGGGGGGCTGTCGCCATCCGCGAACCGTCCACCGTCGGCTATCTGTGCGAGCTCTTCGAGCAGACCTGGGACCGGGCCACTCCCTTCGCCAACGCCTGCACCGAGGGGCTGGAGAAGGTCTCCCGGGAGATCCACGAGACGATCGTCCGGCTGCTGGCGGCCGGTCTGAAGGACGAGGCGATCGCCCGTCGGCTGGGCATGTCCCTGCGCACGGCCCGCCGCCACATCGCGGACATCATGGAGCAGTTGGGCGCCACGAGCCGCTTCCAGGCAGGCGTCCAGGCGCATGCCCGGGGGCTGCTCGCCGAGGAGCCCACTGCCGTCTCCTGAGGGCCGGCTGCCCGAGGCAAGGGCCCGTCCCGAGAGCGCGGAGGCATGTTCTCGGGACTGGCCCGAGGGCGGGGGAGGGCGGGACACTTGCCCTGACGGGAACCACGCCGGTCGGCGCCGGGACCTCTCCCGCATCCCGCTCGCGGGGTAGCCCGGCGATCGAGACGGCCACGGAATGGGGGGCGCATGGACACCCGGTACGAGGAGCCCACGACGGACGACCGCGCCGCCTCGCTCCACCTCCAGGAACTGGCCCTGTTCCTCTCCGTCCACCTGGACCGGACACCAGGCATCCTGTGGCCCGAGCACGATCACCCGGCCTTCGGCGCGCGGCCCGGACCCGCCGGTCTCGCCGGCCTGGCCGACGGCCTCGGCCGTCTGACGGGCCTGGCCGTACGGACCCGGCCGGGCCTGCGGTCGGACAGCGTTCCGGGGTCCGGGTCGGGACATCGCCTGATCCACCACACGGCGGGCGCGGTGAACTGGCAGCTGCGTGACGGGTCCGCGTCCGACGCCGCCGAGCCCTTGCGGTGGCGCATCAGGCCGGGCGAGGTTCTCTACGTTCCGTCCCACTGGACCTGGCACGCCGAACTCGCCCTGGGCACACGGTTCGTCGTCACCCACCTCGTCCCGTCGGCGGATCCGCCCGGCACGCCATGAGGCGCCTCACCCGAGAGGGAGGCGCCTCACGCAAGAGCCCCGCGACGCATGCAGATCAGCCACCCCACGAGGTGTCGCACGGACCGAGCCCCCGGTCGGGCGTGTCACCGGTCACGACGACCGGTTCGGACGGGACGGCGACGGCGTCGTCGCCCCCGCCCGGTCTGCACTGGGTCGTGATCGGCGATCCGGCGACCACCGTCGTCGCGGCCGGCTGGAGGAACAGCGCGAACACCGTGACACAGACGGCCGGAAGAAAACGCTTGAGCATGGAGAACCCCTCGTGACGGCGGCAGCTGCCTCCCCTGGCGAGCCGCACACCTGTTTCGTCGTTGGAGAGACCAACCCTGCTTGAGCCCCGACCCGGTCACAACGGGACAGACCCCTCACCAAGGTGCCTGGCCAGATGGTGACAGGGGCGTGGGCTCGGCCCCCACGCCAACGCGCCCAGCGTGCAGCCGCGTTGGCAGGTGTGCATGACGCGCGCCTACGTGGAGCGGCGTAGGGAGAATAATTCGCCGGCCGAGGTCACCCGCTGCCACAGCAATCGTGCCGTCCGCACGGTCCTCTGGCCGTACCCCGTCCAGGATTGGCTCCCAGCTCTCACGAAAACGATTCTGCGCAACGGGCGGAAATTCCCAGCAGTCACAGCGGACACGCTGTACCGCAGCGTGGGATCAGGACGATCGACTACGACCGAAGTGCTAGACGAGATGTGATTCTCCGGAGGCTCTTGACGGGGATGAAGTGGGTCAGCATGCTCGGGCCTACCTATTTCCCAGCGGCGGTGCGAATGGCATCTCCCTTGAGTGTGCGGGGAGATCGCACACGAAGAGATCGACCGTGCCATTCGGGTAGTCCACGGTGTGAGAAGACCCGGAGTCTCTCGCCGCGATTCCGTCGCGTTGACGTGCCACCGAGAAGGAGAACGCATGTCCGACGATGTATTCGCCGATGCCGCCGCACCGACCGTCTTCTCCGACGACGGCATTCTCGCCTTCTTCAAGTCCACACTGCCGCAGACGTGGTTCTACGCCACCCGGGCAGGCCGCATAGCCATGGACGGCGACAAGTACCGGCTCGTACTGGTCCGCAACAGGAAGAGGGGCGCGGGCGGTCTGGAGACGAAGGGCGGAATGCTCGCCACCCAGATCAACCTCGCGCCGGTCATCGGAACCGTGGACGACGAGAGGGCCTGGACCGAGGCCATCAAACGCAACAGCCCCTTCGTCCCACCTGGTGTCGAGCGCCTCACCTTGAGGCCTCTCGGCCTGCGCAACGGGAGGATGACGATCGCAGGTCTCGAAGGGCTGGTCGAGAACCCAGGCGCCTATCGCGACGTCCCGATCGGCGTGCAGACGAGCCTGCCGATCACACTTCCGCTGACGGCGGACGGCGCTGACACGGCATGGGGAATTCTGGGCACACCGGCAGGCTTCCCCGTCACCGTGCGATTCGACTACGACTGCGACTTCCTCTATCCCAAAGCCCACTACAAGATCACCGCCGAGACCCAGAAGGTGTACGACTACTTCAGCGTCAACGCCAAGGCCCGAGCCAGCTACTTCGGGCTGGTGGGAGCGCAAGCGGATCTGGATCTGGTCCGGAGCGAACTGATCGGCAGCGGAGCCGTGACCATTGAATGGCTGGCGCGCCCTGAGGGTTTCGACGACAGTCGGATCGCGCAATTGCAGAAGACCATCCTCGACGCCTTCGCGAAGTCAGCCTTGGACCTGATGGTCGCGGACGTCGTGCCGGACCACGAAGCTCCCGCTCCGGAGGGCTTTTTCGGCGGAGTCTCCGTCAGGCTGAAGGACTTCCACGAGGTGGAAAAGCTGAACCTGTCGGGTGAGTTCAAACAGAATGACATGCGCACCCAGACCTTCAGTTTCTCCTTCTCCTTCGCTCAGCTCAGGAATCTGGACCGGAGCCAGTACGGAGTGGACATCACGGGGGACAACGTCATACCGGTCACCCTCAATCTCGGAAAGGACCCGATTCACGTCCAGAAGTATCTGATGCAGTACGGGTACCGAAAACTCGACGGCTCCTTCCACGGCACCTCCGCGGAGGGGACAGGAGCGAACGGCCTGCTGCTGCAGGGTGTTGTGCAGTGGGACCCGCGCGAGCCTCAGCCGCCCAAGACCGAGATCCAGTTCGGCGTGGACTACGAACGACTCGACTGGGAGGACTTCTCGACGCTGACGGAGAGGGCGAACGGTCCCTCGGGGGTGATGCACGTCTTCACCCCGGGCACATACATCAGGAAGATCGCGGTGCTGTCCGACCTGTTGAAGGCGGAGCCGGGCGAGCTGGCCTCATTCGAGTGGCGGACGGTCTTCGCGCCGAACCCTCCGGGAACCAGGCCGAACCCGCCGAAGGACTACAGCGGGGGAGTGCTGTACGACGGCGCCGGCATCCAGGCGCCGCCCGACAAGTTCGCCATCGAGTTCCCGTACAACAACGAGGTCGCCGACGGGGCGAAGTTCGAGTGGGAAGTCGTCCTGATCAAGAACGATGGGACGGTGCTGCACCACAAGGAGACCAAGCCGCTCAAGGACGTCTCGACCGTCCTGGCCAGCCGGTCCCGCCTGAAGCCCATGCTCCAGGCGCCGCCCACCGCTGTGGTGCGAGCGCGAGAAGCCTTCGCACTCCGCCGGACTCCCACGGGACCGGCGCCTGAGAACGAGGCCTGACGGAGCCGGACAGAACGCTCAGCGGTCGCTCCCGCCCTCCGTACAAGCGGAGAATTCCAGTCAGGGAGCGACCGCTGAGCTGCGCTGACGCCGGTCAGCGGTCCTCTTGCCGAAAGGCCTGCAGTGCGGGCCCGGTCGGGTCTCGCCCCGATGCGAAAGCCTCAGAAGCGGGATACCGTAAAAACCCTGGGATTGTTGCCGATCAGAGGTCACACGCGAGCGCGGCGACGTCCGTCCGGTCTTGCAGGCATCAACTAAACCGCCCCGCCATTCCTTGAGCGAGTGAACTGCTGCGCAGGGCGTAACGAGGTTGATTGCGATGGATGTGATCGTGTCGTCGGCGGCCACGGCCCTGGTCGGAGCGATGGCCACGGACGCCTGGCAACTGGCACGGACCGCCCTCGTCGCCTGGTGGCGACGTATACGTCCGCATCAGGCGGACCGGGTGGACGCGGCGCTCGTAGAGTCCCGAGAGCGTGTGCTGACGGCACGCCAAGCACGGGACGAGGGCGCGGAATCACACCTCGTCGCCGCGTGGGAGGCCCGTCTGACCGCACTGCTGGAGGAGGACTCCGCGCTGGTCGACGAGCTGCGACGGCTGATCGGCGAGGAGATCGCCCCGCTCCTGCCCCACGAGAACGACGCCCAGGCCGCACGGCAGGAGCTCCGGGCCGAGGCATCCGGCCACGGCCGGGTGTACCAGGCAGGGCGCGACCAGAACATCTCCGGGCAATGAGCCCCACAGACGGGCAGCCCCCGCACGGAGAGGAGATCCGGCTGGAGGCCCACGCCTCGGACCGGGCCAGGATCTACCAGGCGCGCCGGGATCTGTACCTGTCGGAGCGGGACCTGCACCTGCACTACGAGGACGGTGTGCGCACGGCCCGCAGAGCGCGCACCGCCGCGGTTTCCCAGGAGTGCCCGTATCCCGGCCTGGCCGCGTTCAACGCCGCACAGGCCCAATGGTTCTTCGGCCGGGACGCATTGGTAGCCAAGCTGCTGGTCCGGCTGGACGCCAGCCTCGCGGTGGGCGGGGCGCTGGTCGTCGTCGCACCCTCCGGAGCCGGGAAGTCCTCGCTCCTCAGAGCGGGACTCCTGCCTGAGGTCGCGCGTGGAGCCCTGCCGGACTCCGCTCGCTGGCCCTGCCTGTGGCTGACCCCGACCGCGCATCCCTTGGCGGCCCTCGACGCGCGCCTGTCGGAGGTGACGTGCGGGAGCGTCGAAGTGTCCGGCGACGGGTCGGACGGGCCGGCGAGGCGGTCGGCCGCACTGCGGCGCGCGCTCGCGGCGGACCACGGCGGGAGCGGCACGGAACGCCGCCTGGTGCTGGTCGTGGACCAGCTGGAGGAACTGTTCACGCTCTGTACCGACGAGAGGGAACGGCGGGAGTTCCTGGCCTCGGTCCTCGGCATGGCGAAACCGGGCCCCGGCGGCCAACCGCCCGTCGGCCTGGTCGTCTTCGGCCTGCGCTCGGACTTCTACACCCACTGCGCCGCCCATCCGGGGCTCCTCGAAGCGGTGGAACGCAACCAAGTGATCGTCGGACCGCTGACCCGGGCCGGGGTGCGGGAGGCGATCCTCTATCCCGCCCGCTCGGTCGGGCTGGACGTCGAACCGGGCCTCGTTCCGGTCCTGTTGCGCGATCTCGGCGCGGAGGAGCACGACCCCGCGCACCCGGGAGCGGACGGGGCCGACGCCTACGAGATCGGGCGGCTGCCGCTGCTCGCCCATGCGCTGCGGGCCACCTGGCTGTGCCGGGCCGGCCACGTCCTCACCGTGGACGGCTACGAGTCCACCGGCGGGATCGCGCACAGTGTGACGGCCGAGGCGGACCGCTGCTTCGACCGGCTGGATCCGCAGGCGCAGCGGACCGCGGAGTCCGTGTTCCTGCACCTGGTCAAATTCGGCGACGGCGCCCACGACACGCGTCGCCCGGTGCGGTGCGCCGAACTGCTGGGCCAGGGAGCGGGCTCCGACGACACGGCCGAGGTCGTCGAGACGTTCACACGAGGACGGCTGCTGACCCGGGAGCAGGACACGGTCACGATCACCCACGAGGTGCTGCTGCGGGCCTGGCCTCGTCTGCGGCAGTGGATCGAGGCCCACCGCGCCCAGTACATGGTCCGTCAGCGGCTGGAGGACACGGCCGCCTCGTGGCAGGAGGCCGATCGCGACCCGGGGCTGCTGTATCGGGGGCACCGACTGGACGAGGCCCGCGCCCTGGCCGACGACAAGGACACGGGCGAGCTCGACCCGGTCGAGTCCGCGTTCCTGGCCGCCTCGGTGCGGCAACGGCACCGTACGCGCCGGATCCGCCAGGGGGTCGTCGCGGGGCTCACGGCGCTGGCCGTACTCGCCGCGGTCTCCGCCGTCCTGGCGTTCCACCAGCGCAACACGGCACAGCAGGAACGCAACACCGCGATCCTCGGCGAGATCAGGGCACAGGCCGACCTGGTGCGCGCGGGCGACGCGTCGTTGGCCGCCCAGCTGGATCTGGTCGCGCACCGAATGTCACCGGCCGCGTCGACGGAGACCCGGCTGCTCAGCGCCCAGAACGTGCCGTTGGCCGCCGTGCTGACCGGACACACGGACCGCGTGAACGCCGTGGACTTCAGCGCGGACGGACGCGTGCTGGCCAGCGCGGGCAGCGATGGCGCGATCCGCCTGTGGAACACCGCCCGCGCGGGCTCGCCGGTCCCGCTGGGCGACCCGCTGAGCGGCCCCCGGGGCGCGCTACGGGCACTCGCCTTCAGCCCCCGGGGACACCTCCTGGCCGGCGCCGGCGACGACGGCGCCGTACGCCTGTGGGACGTCCGCGACCCGGGCCGCCCCCATGGCCTGGGCGCCGCTCGTGGCGGCGCCGATGCTCTGAAGACCCTCGCCTTCAGCCCGGACGGCCGCACCCTCGCCGCAGCAGGCGACGACGGCCGCATCCACCTCTGGGACACCACCGGCCCCGGGCGCCCGAAGCGCCTCGCCGAGCCGCTCCCGGTCTCCGCGGGCGAGGTGAACGGGGTGGCCTTCAGCCCGGACGGCAGCCTACTGGCGAGCGCCGGGAGCGATGCCAGGGTGCGGTTGTGGAAGGTGGAGGACCGGCAGCGCCTGTCGGCCGCCGGCCGCCTGCGCGACATCCCCTTCAATGCCGGGCTCCCGGGGTTCGCCCAGGCCGTCGCCTTCAGCCCGGACGGCCGCACACTGGCCGCGGCCGGGAGCGACCACACCACCCACCTCTGGGACGTCACGAGCCCCGCCAAGCCGAAGCCGTTCGAAGGCCGGATGGGCAGCAACAACGTGGTCAACACGGTCGCCTTCTCCCGCGGCGGCCGGCTCATGGCCTACGGCGGGGACGACAACACCATCTGGCTCGAGAACGTGACAGCTCCGGACAGCGTCTGGAATCTCACCCAGCCCCTGAGCGGCCACACGGGCCACGTGCTGTCGCTGGCCTTCGACCCGAAGGGCGCCATGCTGGCCAGTGCGGGCGCCGACCATACCGTCCGACTGTGGACGATCCCCCGCACGATCCTGAGCGGACACACAAGCTACGTCGACGCCGTAGCCGTCAGCCCGGACGGCCGTCTGCTCGCCTCGGGCTCCGAGGACAACACCGTCCGCCTCTGGGATGTCGGGGATCCGGCCCGTCCTCGCCCGGTCAGCGCGTCGATCCGCGGCCGCACACCGTACGTCAACGACGTCGCCTTCAGCCCCGACGGAGAGACACTCGCCGTCGCGGCCGGGCACGACGTCCAGCTGTGGGACGTCACCGTGCCGGCCAGGCCGAAGCCGCTCGGCGGTCAGCTCCACAACCCCCGGGAGAACTTCCTGGAAATCGAGTTCACCCCGGACGGACGCGCCCTGGCGGCCGGCAACGGCGACGGCACGATCGCGCTGTGGAGCGTCTCCGATCCGTCCCGTCCCGCGTCCCTCGGACCGCCGTTGAAGACCCGCGCAGGCTCTGTCTGGCGAGTGGCCGTCAGCCCGAATGGCCGCACGCTCGCCGCCGTTGCGGAGAATGGCACCCTCCGCCTGTGGGACATCGCCGACCCTGCGCACCCGACTGCCATGGGCGCACCGCTGCAGGCCAGTGCGGACCCGCTCAAGGCTGTCGCCTTCAGCCCGGACGGCCGGACCCTCGCCGTCACCGGAAACGACGCCGCCATCCGCCTGTGGAACCTCACCGACCGCGGACACCCCACACCGGCGGGCCCGCCCCTGACCGGCCACAAGGACACCGCGTACACCCTGGCCTTCAGCCCGGACGGGCGCACTCTGGTCAGCGGCAGCTTCGACAACACGCTCCGGATGTGGGACGTGGACGAGCACGGCCGCGCGCGGGCCCACGGACTGCCGGTGACCGGCGCCGTGGACTACGTCAACGACGTCGCGTTCTCCCCGGACGCGCGCTTCCTCTACATCGGCCTCGGCGAAGGGACGGTGCAGATCCTGCCGCTGCAAACCCGGGCCGCCGTCGACTACGTGTGCCGGGCGACTGGGAACCTGCTGACACCCGCGCTCTGGCGCCAGTACATCCCGCAGCTGCCCTACGATCCGCCGTGCCCGGAACGAGCCTGAGGCCGCGCCGGGCCAGTCGCCGCCCCGGCGACCAGGGCCGGCGTCCGCGGCCAACGGCTGCCGCGCCTGGACTCTCTGACGGCGCTGGTCCGTAACGCGCCGAGCACACCGTGGCCACCGTGGTCGGCGCGGCAGGCGTGACTCGTGTGGTCGGCGAGTTTGGCCGGGCACACGATTGTGCGGACGAGACCGCATTGGACACGCTGGAGACTCGACGGGAGATCCTTCTGGCAGGGAGTCGGGGTGGATTTCGCACCACTGCACAGCACCTGCGTGCCGCCTGAGCACCGGTTCGACTGGTGGTGCGAGCTGATCAGCCGGGATGTCGCGCCGGCGCGTATCACCAGCGAGCACGCCGACGACTTCCGAGCGAGCGCCGGAGCCCTGGACCTGGGGCCGGTGCGGCTGACGACGATGTCGTTCCCGCCTATCCGGTCACAGCGCACTCCCGCGCTGATCAGGCACTCGGACCCCGAGGGCTATGAGCTGGCACTGCTGCTGGACAGCGGGCTGTGGTTCTCCCAGGCACGCAGCGACACCCGGCTGAGCGCAGGGGATCTCGCCCTGTGGAGCACCTCTCTGCCTTATGACGGCCGGGGGTTGAGCGGCACAGGCACCGGCACGTTCAGCGCCGTGATCCTGCACCTGCCCAGACCGCTGCTCTCGGTGCCCGGCGAGAAGGTGGAGGGGCTCCTGGCGTCCAGCATGCAGGCCCGCAGCGGCATGGGCGCGATCCTCTCCGGCTTTCTGCGCAATGTGGTCGCGCAGGCGCCGTCGCTGACTGCGCAGGACACCGAGCGCCTGGGCATCACGGCGTGGGAGCTGACCAATGCGTTCCTCGCCCACCGGCTCAACGCCGAGGACCGCCTGCCGCCCGAAGCCCGCACCCGGGTGCTGCTCGCGCGTATCTCCGCGTTCATCGACGACAACCTGGCCGACCCTCAGCTCTCTCCCACGGCCGTCGCAGCGCACCACCACATCTCCGTGCGCCTCCTGCACCAGCTCTTCCGCCAGCGGCAGGAGACGGTGTCCGCCACCATCCGTCGCCGCCGTCTGGAGCACTGTCACAAGGACCTCTCCGACCCCCGCCTGCACACCCTGCCCATCCATGCCGTCGCCGCACGCTGGGGGCTCGCCGACGCCGCGGGATTCAGCCGGGCCTTCCGCGCCGCCTACGGCGTCTCGCCCAGAGAACACCGGCATGCCGCGCTGCGCTCCGCACGCCCTGCGCCCGGCGGCACGGAAACGCGTGTTCCACCCTGACGGCCACGAGGCCGGCCTCTTCAGCGAGTTCGAGCTGGGTGTCGAGGACCCATATGCGCCGCGTGGTGCGGGAAGGTCCTCATGGGGATCGGTGGGTGCGGTCTTGGACGGATGCGGCGCCCCGCTCGGTTCGGCGGGGGCGCCACGGGCGACCTCCAGTTCCGCGTGCTGCGGTCTCCTCCGGCGGGCTCCCTTCGATTGCGTGGTCTCCTGGGAAGACGGAGGTGTGCATCGGCCGTCCCTCTCCTCCGCCTCTCCTTTGCCTATCCTTTGCCGAACTCCGCCTCGCCGTGTGGTCATGGTCACCTTCCTTGGCTTGTCGGCGTCGTGGTGTTGTAGGGTCCGGCACGCGACCTCCTGATCTTCTTGCTGCTCCTTCGTGCGGGCTCCCCCAGCACTGGAGAGAGCACGTGCGCAAGAACCGGTACCAGGCGACCGAACGCGTCGCCGTCCCCACCGCGCCGGCCGACGCGGCACCCGCCGCCGGCGCCGCCATGGCACCTGTGGCATGCGACCGCGCGGACAAGCCGACGGAGTGGTACCAGCCCGTCTCCGTCCACCGATCCTTAAAGGACCCTCGCGGCAAGGCCGTTGAGAGCGTTCGGGAGATCACGTCGGACGTCGACCAGATCTTCGAGACCCGCGCTGAGCGCTTCGGGCGCCAGCGCCACCACGGCCAACCAGGTACTGGACTGCACCAAGGACGACTGCGCACACCTCGCGCCGCGCCGGAGACGGGCAGCCCGCTCGCCGAGGACCCGCGCACCAGTGCCGCCGACAGCCCTTGCCTGATCAAGGATCAGCCGGCGATCGTCGCGCGCGGGAAGACGACAGCGGTCAGCAGCGGTGGATGCCCGACAACTCTGAAGGAACCATTCATGAACACGCAGTCGCCCACACAGCCCTTCGTACTCCGTTTCGCGAAACCCTCGCCTCCGGAGCCACTGCCTGAGGCGTACAGCTACGACGCGGTGAGCCAGGTCAACCGATTCGGCGACGGACGCGCCGTGTATCAGTGCAGGGAGGCGCTGCTTGCCCTGGGCACCACCGCATCGACGGCGGGCTCGAAGACGCACTTCGACGACTGACAGGACTGTGGCCTGTCTGGCGCCGGCGCTGATCGCCGGCGCCGGACAGATGCCGGGCAGGTCGACGGGCAGGTCGAGGGGGAGTCGCTTCGCGGCAGGACGCGAAGAGCTCACGCAGTGTCTGCCATCAGCTGATCCCGGAACGCCATCCAGCCCTGATGCGCGATGCCGGGGTCGCTGAGCACGTCGTACGCCGTACAGGCCAGAGCTTCTGCGGCGGCCAGCATCGCTGCCCGGCCCCGTTCGTCGCCCGCCGCTGCGGCGAACTGCACGGTGTGGTCGCTGTGGTGGGACGGAAGGATCTGAACGAAGGGGTGGATGGTGGGAACACGGGTGCTGACGTTCCCGATGTCGGAGGAGCCGAGGTGAACGTCCGGACTGGGCTCGGTGACGGTGATCCCGAGGCGGCCCATGTGCTTGCTGAACAGGCCGGAGAGCACGCTGTTGTTGCGGAAATGGCTGTACAGCTCCCCCTCGAGGCCAATCGTCACACGGGGGCCGTAGTCCCTGGCCACCTCCTTGGCCATACCGGTGACCTCCTCCAGCAGGTCCGCCAGGGCGGAGGTGGTCGCGGCGCGAAGACAGAACCGGCCCTGCGCATGGGCGGGGATGATGTTCGTGGCCTCCCCGCCGTCCGTCACGATGCCCTGCACATGGGAACCGGTCGGCAGGTCCCTGCTCAGCGCGCCCAGACGGTGGAAGAGCTGTATCAGCGCTTCCAACGCGTCGACGCCCTCGTCTGGATTGCCGGTGGGATGCGCAGCGCGCCCGTGGAAGGAGACTTGTATCTCCTGCAAGGCCGTCAGCGGCGCCCATGACCAGTTGTGGACCCCCGGGTGAAACATCAGTGCCGCATCGACTGCGTCGAAGACCCCTGCCGCGACCTCGGCGATCTTTCCCCCTCCGTCCTCCTCCGCGGGGGCGCCGACCACCAGGAGCGTCCCGCCGGTGTCCTCGACCAGCTCGCGCAGGGCCAGGGCTGCGCCCAGACCGGCGCCGGCGATCAGATTGTGACCGCATGCGTGGCCCAGCCCCGGCAAGGCGTCGTACTCGAGCAGCAGGGCGACGGTGGGGCGCCGGCCGTCCCCCAGCTGTCCGACGAATGCGGTCTCAAGGCCCGCCACCTGTCGATCGACCTGGAAACCCGCGCCAGTCAGCACGTTGCACAGGAGATCGGCGGCCCGGTGTTCCTGATGGGACAGTTCCGGGTGAGCGTGCAGGTCGAGACTGATGTCCCACAGACGGTCGGACATGAGGGCGAGGAGCTCGCCGATGCGCGTATAGGGTTCGTCGGCAGAGGGTTCCACGAAGCATCTCCAGTTGGGCGGGCCGGCAGTTGGGATGTGGGGCGCCTGGGCGGCGCCCGTGGACGGCTATGGAAGAGTCAGAGCACCCTGGATCAGAGCACCCTGGATCAGAGCACCCTGGATCAGAGCACCCTGGATCAGAGCGCCCTGGATCAGAGGACTCTGGATCAGAGCACCCTGGAGAGGAACGCCTTGGTCCGCTCTTCCTGCGGGGCGGTCAGGACGTCGCGCGGGTGCCCGGCTTCGACCACGAGGCCCTCGTCCATGAAGACCAGTGCGTCCCCGACTTCTCGGGCGAACCCCATCTCGTGCGTCACCACGATCATGGTCATGCCGTCCTCGGCCAGGTCCTTCATGACCTCGAGGACCTCCCCGACGAGCTCCGGGTCGAGAGCCGAGGTGGGCTCGTCGAAGAGCATCAGTTTGGGTTCCATGGCGAGCGCGCGGGCGATGGCCACTCGCTGTTGCTGTCCACCGGACAGCTGGGACGGGTAGGTGGCGGTCTTGTGCCGCAGTCCCACCCGGTCGAGCAGCCGAAGGGCGCGCTCCCTGGCTGCTGCCCGGGCTTCGCCGTTCACCTGCACGGGCCCCTCCATGACGTTCTCCAGCGCCGTCATGTGCGGGAAGAGATGAAACCGCTGGAAGACCATTCCGATGTCTCGCCGTTGGGCGGCCACCTCACGGTCGTTGAGCTCGAAGAGGCGGTTCCCGCGTCGCCGGTACCCCACCAGCTCTCCGTCGACCGAGAGCCTCCCCGCGCACACGCTCTCCAGGTGGTTGATGCACCGCAGGAAGGTGGACTTTCCCGATCCCGAGGGACCGACCAGGCAGAAGACCTCCCCGGGCGCGACCTCCAGGTCGATGCCCTTCAGAACCTGCACAGAGCCGAAGCTCTTGTGCACCCCTTCGGCCTTCACCATCGGTACGGCACGGCCTATGGCAGCGAGGGTCATGATGTGCCTCCAGCGGCAGAGGCGGCAGGTTTGCGCCGCGCGGTCAGCAGGCTCCGGAGCCGTTGCGGGGGAGCGGGTGGCAGCGATCGGCTGCCCCGTCCGTAGTGCCGTTCGATGTAGTACTGGCCGATGGTCAGCAGTGAGGTGAAGAACAGGTACCAGAGACTGACCGCGATCAGTGAGGGGATGTTCTGGAAGGTGCGGGAGGCGATGTCCTGGCCGGCGCGGGTGATGTCGACCAGGGAGATCGCGCTCACCAGCGACGTGGTCTTGAGCATGGATATGGTCTCGTTGCCGGTCGGCGGGATCACCACGCGCATGGCCTGGGGAAGGACGATGCGACGCAACTGCTGCCGGCGGGACATGCCCAGGGCCGCTGCTGCTTCCGTCTGACCGTGGTCGACGGAGGAGATGCCTGATCGAACGATCTCGGCCATGTAGGCGGCCTCGTTCAGTCCAAGGCCCAGGACAGCGGCGGTGAAGAGGGACACCAGGGCGTTGTACTCCCACGTGTAGAACTCGGGCCCGAAGGGGATGCCGATGGAGACCGTGGGCCACAGGGCGCTGAGGAAGTTCCAGAGGAAGAGCTGGACGAGGACGGGCGTGCCGCGGAAGGCCCAGATGAACAGCCACGCGCTGCCGGAGAGCAGCCGGTTGCTCGAGAGCCGCATCACCGCCAGTACGACACCGCCGATCAGTCCGATGGCCATGGCCAGGACGGTCAGCTCCAGGGTGGTGCGCAGACCGCGCAGCACGGTGGGATCCATGAGGATCTGTGCGATGACGTCCCAGTGGAGACGGGGATTGGTCAGCATCGCGTTGACGAACATCGCGGCCAGGACGGCGACCGCGGCGACTCCGGCCCAGCGGCCGGGGTGGCGGACGGGCACGAAGGCGAGGGACTGGGGCGGCGCCGCGGTCGTGCCGTCCCGCCGGTCGGACTCGATTGCCATGGCGGTTCCTTGAGAGTCGGTGCTCATCGGGAGGCACTGTTGACGACGGAGCGGGTGACTGCTCCGGACTGCACACCCCAACGCGTGAGGATCTTCCGGTACGTGCCGTCGTCGATCAGCGCTTGGAGGGCGCCTCGGACTGCTTCGGTCATGGGGCCGCCCTTGGGCAGCACGATCCCCGATGGGTCGACGGCGTACGGCGCTCCGAGCTGCTGGATCTGGCCGCCGGACTGTTTGGCCGCGTAGGCGACGACGGACGAGTCGGAGATCATGGCGTCGTCGCGGCCGGCGACCAGAGCCGTGGTCGCGTCGGTCTGGAGGTCGAACCGGTCGCCGTCATTGGGGATCAGTGGCTTTCCGGCGGCCTTGCACTGGGGATTGCGCTCGTTCTTGATCTCGTCGGCGGCCACCGTGCCGGTCTGAACGGCTACCTTGACGCCGCACAGGTCCTTGGGGTCGATTTTGAGGGGGTTGCCCTTCCTGACGGCCACGGCCAGGCCGGCAGTGAAGTAGGTGACCATGTCGACGGACTTCTCGCGCTCGGCGGTGGCCGTGAACGAGGAGAGGCTCACGTCGTATTTGTTGGCCTGGATGCCGCCGATGATGGCGTCGAACTTCGCGTCGCGGATCTCCGCCTTGAGCCCCAACTTCTGCGCTATGGCCCGCCCCAGGTCGACGTCGGCGCCCACGATCTTCCCCTGGGCGTCCTTGAACTCCATGGGGGCGTAGGAGGCGTCCGTGGCGATGACGAGCTTGCCTGCCTCACGCAGGCGCGCCGGGACGAGCGCCGCCAGTTCGGGGTCCGAGGACACGGCGTTGGCCACGGGCGTGGAATCGGACTGCCCCGTGCTCTGCGGCTGCTGGCACGCGGTCGCCGCCAGGCCTCCGACGGCGACCAGGGCGGCGAACCTGGTGAAGCGGGCGGTGAGGGGAGTGGAGCGTCTGCGGGCGTGGGTGGTCACGGGGTGTCCTCTCGGTTGTCGCGTGCTGGGCCGGCGGTGATCAGTTGGTGAGGGCGGCGCGGAGTCGTGTCAGCGCCTCGGTGAGCTCGGCCTTCGTGATGACGATGGGCGGAGCGATCCGGAGAGTGCTGCCGCGTGTGTCCTTGATCAGGACTCCGCGGTGTATGAGGCGCTCGGCGACTTCACGAGCGGTGCCGAGACCTGGGGCCACGTCGACTCCCGCCCAGAGTCCGCGCCCGCGGACTGCCGTGAGCGGGCCTCCGACGAGGGCCGACAGCTCCCGATGGAGACGGTGTCCGAGTTCGGCGGCGCGGGCCTGATACTCGCCGGTCCGCAGCATCGCGATGACCTCGAGGGCCACCGCGCACGCGAGAGGATTGCCGCCGAAGGTGGATCCATGGCTGCCGGGGGTGTGCACGCCGAGTACGTCGCGGGAGGAGACCACGGCTGAGACGGGGACGACGCCGCCGCCGAGAGCCTTGCCGAATTGCCGTTCGCGACCACGATCGTGGCCTTGCCCTCGGGTATGCCCTTGATCTGGTAGCCCCATCGGCGGGCGGTCTTGACGGCCGTCTCGACGGCCTTCCACGTCGGTCAGCGAGGCGCCTTCGGCCGACGCCACCACCACGGGGAGGGGGTTGTAGTTGCGAGCGCTGTGTCGGTCGGCCCCAGCCATCACGTTCGAACTGTCACGGTGCCTCTGTTCGATCATGTTCTCTCCGTAGCTACGGGACTGGCCGGTGCTCCGCCAGCCGGGGCACCAGTTCTTTGACGGCACAGTCAAAGATGTGGGGTGCTGCCCTGTCAAGACATGAGGAAGGGGCTGTTCAAGTTCTCATACATGCACGTTAATGAATGCGCTGGGTATCATGCCGTCATGGCCCGTCCGAAGAACCAGACCGCACGCCGCGAACAACTCATCCGTGCAGCCAGTCGCGCGATCAGCGCTCAGGGGCTGGCACGGCTCAAGGTCGGCGGTGTCGCGGACATGGCCGGTGTGACCCGGGGATCGGTGCACTACTACTTCAGCGACCTGTCGGAGCTGCTGATCCAGGTGCACAAGCGGGCCCTTGAGCGGTTCTTCACCAACAGGGCTGCGATCGCGGAAGCGCTGGACGACGCCCGGGACCAGATCGTCGAGTCGGTGCGCCGAGGCATCCCCGACAGCGCGGACGACGAACTGGCCGTGGTGCTCTGCGAGTTCAACACCGCCATCCGTGACGACCCGCTGTTCTCCACTCTCACCCAGAGCCGGTTCGACCGTCAGGTGACGATGTACGCGGCGATCCTCGAGATCGGCGTCGCCCAGGGGCACTTCGTTCTCACCGAACGGGCCGTCGACATCGCCTCGAACATCGTCTCGCTGGAGGACTCGTACCTGCTGCACATCGTCTCGCGTAACGACTCGCTGTCGCCGAGTCGCGCCCTGGAGCTGATCCTCGGTTACATCCGCACGGCCACCGGCTGTCCCGAGATCACCTCTGGGCGTGCCCGGGATGTCGCGGGGAGCGCCTGACCGTCGGGAGCCCCCGCACGGACCGGACGCCCTACCGGCTCGGTAGAGGTGCTCGCACGCCGGTTGGGCCTTCGTGTCCATCTCGGCTCCCGCTCCGAGCTGCGCGGTCCGGAAAAGGGGGCAGCTCCAGCACGCGGCATGCGGCGTCCTCGATATGCCGCACGATCTCCTGTGCCTCCTTGTCGTCGAGCGAGAAGACGAACGGGCCGGGGATGAGTACGGTGTCGATGTCTCCCGCGGCTATTTTTCGGAGCAGCGATTCCAGGCAGGGCTTTGCGTCGTAGGAGCGGCAGCCGTTGTCGAGGAATACCGGCGGCGCGCCGAGACCAGACTCCAGCGAGAACGCGACGAGCATCCTGCGGTGTATTTCCATCTGCCATATGTCGTGCGGGTAGCATCGTAGATAGATTGCTGTACGTTGTTGGTCCCGGCGATTTCCTTGCGAGTTCCGCACGTCCATGTCCGCCACCTGCCTGGCTGGTTCCGAGTCCGCCCCGAAACGGACAATTGGTTTTTCTTTCCTCTTCCAGGAAATACGGCTACACTGCAGCTGTCCATGGAATCGGGGAAGGAATTTGGTGTAGCTCTGCACCGATCGCAGGTATTGAGTAGGTGTTTCACTACGGATTGCTTCCCGGAATGATGGGTGGAGTCAATAGGTATCGCCCCTAGGTGGTCCCCACGCGAGAGCGGTCGGCGGGCTGCGATACCTCGCGGCGCCTCGGCAGATCCGATATGAGGCGGTCAAAGTGCTCATACGGGGTGGGCAGGACAAGGGCGTCGGTCGAGGGGACCATGGGGTGAGAGCGGTCTGCCCGACCTCGTCTGGGCTGCCTTGGAGGCTTCTGTCGGTGCGGTGACCGCGCGTCGCGATGGACTGCACGCTGGCGAGGAGGCCGTCATGGGAGGTCAAGCACCTCGTCGCCCGCGCATGGCAGCCGTCCTCCTCGCGGGAGCCCTGGCGCTGGGCGGCTGCGGCGGCGCCACGGAGTCGCGGACCGAACCCGAAGGCGATCCGTCCCTTGCGGCGATGGTGCCGGCGGACCTCAGGGAGCGGGGCCGGATCGTGGTCGCCACCGACGCCTCGTATCCGCCGATGGAATTCAAGGATTCGAAGGGACGCCTTGTCGGCGTAGACATCGACCTTGGCCGGGAAATCGCAGCCGAGCTCGGACTCGAGGCAGAATTCAAGAACGCTCGTTTCGACGGCATCATCGGCGGCGTACAGGCTGGAAAATACGACCTCGCCATCTCGGACTTCGCGGCCACAAAGGAGCGTGAGAAAGCAGTCGACATGGTCACCTACTTCTCCTCGGGATCCGCGGTCGCCGTCAAGGCGGGAAACCCGGAGAAGCTGGACCCTGATCTCCTGTGCGGGGTCAGGGTGGCCGTGCAGGCGGGGAGCATCCAGGCGGACGACATCAAGGACAACAGGAATCCTGCCTGCGTACGCGCGGGCAAGGCTCCGATACCCGGCGACGGCGACAGATACGACCTGCAGACTCAGGTGACTGAGGCACTGCTCGCAGGACGCGTGTCGGCCATGATCGCTGACACTGTCGTCGTCGACTACGCGATCAACCAGTTCAAAGGTCGGTTTGAGCGTCTGGGCACGCCTTACGACATCTCGCCTTCCGCGATCGTGGTTCCGAAAGGGGACGGGCAGCTCACCCAGGCAGTGCAGGGCGCCGTCCAGAACCTTATCGATGACGGCACATACGGGCAGGTGCTGGAGAAGTGGGGCGTGGCGGCCAATGGCATCGCCAAATCTGTGATCAACGGCGCACCCCACTGATCCAGCGAGGATGAGTGGGGTGAGCATGACATGGCCACTTACTGGCATCGCATCGACGACTCCGGGCCGGACGCGATTCGATCGGTGTCACCTCGCCATCTCGGCCGCTGGGGCGGAGCCCTGGTGGTCGGTGTGCTCCTGGCGATGTTGGTCCATGGACTCGCGGCGAACCCGAGGTTCCAGTGGCCCGTGGTCTGGCGCACCCTGTGGGACTCGACGGTGCTCCAGGGGCTGCAGACGACGCTTCTCCTGACGGCCCTCGCGATGATCATCGGCAGTGTGGGCGGGCTCGTGCTGACGGTGATGCGTCTGTCGAAGAATCCAGTGCTGTCCGCGGTGGCCTGGGTGTACATCTGGGTGTTCCGTGGCACGCCGGTGCTGGTGCAGCTGTTCCTGTGGAACTTCTTGGGCGCCTTGTGGCCGACGATTTCGATCGGTATTCCATTCGGCCCCGAGTTCTTCTCCTGGCCTTACAACGATCTCATTTCCCTGCAGACAGCGGCCGTCCTCTGCCTGGGGCTGAACGAGGCCGCCTACATGTCCGAGATCGTCCGTTCGGGAATCGTGTCCGTGGACCGGGGACAAGCCGAGGCGGCGGCTTCCTTGGGGATGTCGTGGCGTCGGACGATGCGCCGGATTGTGTTCCCCCAGGCCATGCGCGTGATCATCCCGCCGACGGGGAATGAGGTGATCGCCATGCTGAAGATGACTTCGCTGGTGAGCGCCATCTCCTTGGTCGACATCACCAGGGCCGGACAGGACATCGCTTCGAGGACCTTCGAGAACGTTCCTGCCCTGATCGCGGTCAGCATCTGGTATCTGGCCGTCACCTCGCTGCTCATGGTCGGCCAGTACTACCTTGAGCGCCGGTATGGACGATCCGACCACGCCGTGTCAGGGCCCCGGGAGCGGAAAGAGCGCCTGTCCGTTCGGGGCGGTCGCGCGGCGTAAGTCGGGAGCCTATCCGCTCACGTCCCGCCGCGGGACGCCGGACGGCCTTGTGATGAGGGCGTCGCGCGGAACGTCCAATTTCTTGAGAACGCGGGCGACATGGTGCTCGACGGTGCGGACGGACAGGGATAGAGCGGTGGCGATCTCATGGTTGGACGCCCCGTCGGCGAGGAGATGCGCCACCTGCTTTTCTCGAGGGGACAGATCTGGGCCGTAGCCGCGGCGACCGCGAGGGGCGGGGCGGGCAAGTCCCTTTTCCCGCAGGGAGAGCTGACAACGGGCTGCGTCCGCGCTGGCTCCCAGTGCGGTGTAGGCGTCGGCGATCTCCGTCAGCTTGCGCCCGGCTTCATGCGGTGCGGACGGCATGAGCGTACGCGCCAGAAGTTCATGGGCTGCGGCCGCGTGATAAGGACGGCCGATGGCGCGGTAGTGCACGTGCGCGAGATCGAAGTGCTCGGCTGCCGCCTCGAGTTCGCCCTGGTGCTCACGGATCATGCCGTGGGCCAGGTGCAGGACGGCGACGACGGCAGGGGAGTCCTTGCCGCGAATACTGTCCTCGACTGCCGTCGTCAGGCGCTGAGCCGTGGAGTGCAGGCCGCAGGACAGAGCCGCTCGGACGGCCATGGGAAGGAGACCGGTGGCCCATGGCCGTGGCGCGACGGGCAAGGGCTCCACCGCCGGCTCCACGGCCGCCCAGGCGGCCGCCGGTTCTCCCTGGGCCAGCAGCACCTTGGTCCTGCCGGCTACCGCCGACAGCACATCGCCCGCTTCGGCGAACTGCTCTTCCATGCGCGCGGCCCGGTCGAACTCGTCCAGGGCCCGAGCCCATTGTCCCCGCGCGGCCGCCAGGTTACCTCTGACCAGCGCGGCGGCCTTGGTGACGGGCGCCATGTCCGGGGCTTCTGCGCCGAGCCGGACGAAGGCTTCCTCGAGGCCTGACCACCGGCCCCCGAGCCAGTCCAGGATCAGCGACGCCGAGCGGCTGAAGTACTCCATCGTATGAAAGCCGGACTGCTGACTCAGGTCGCGGCACTCCGTCAGCAGGTCCGAGGCACGCTGATCGAGTCCCCGCTCCATGGCGGCGAGGCCCACGTTGTTCAGCGCGCGCAGGTACTGGCGCATCACCTCGCGGTCCTCGGAGTACCGGGGCAACTGGTCGATCAGCTCCCACACCACTTCGTCGCCGTCCAGCGCCATACGGTCCAGGCGCGTGGCCCAGACAGCGGCGGTCGCACTGGCGCCGTGGACATGGAACGCTGCGTGCTCGGCCCGATCCATCCACTGCAGGGCCTCCTCCGCAGAGAGATGCGGCTCGCCGCGCGCCAGGGCGACCATGGCACGCACCGACAGGTCCGTTCTGGCTCCCAGCTCTTCGACCGATCGCTTCAGCTCCGCGAACCCTCGCTCGTCGCCCTGCTGATTGATCATGAAGAGGCCCAGAGCGAGACGGAGCTGGCCGCGTGTCTCCTGCTCCAGTTCGGGGACGGTCACGACCCGCCGCAGGGCTGCGGCGCCTGCGGAGTAGTCCACGCTGTAGTGCGCTATGCGTGCCAAGGCCAGCGCGACGCGTGAACGCAGTCCTGGATCGAGACGAGGTTCTTTGAGGATGCTGTGGAGCAGCGCTACGGCAGTGCCGTCGTCGCCCATCGTGAGGGCTTGATCAGCGGCAGCCTCCGCCTCGCCCAGCCAGACCGCCGTGTCACCCAGCGCATAGGTGTGGTGGGCTATCTGTACGAGTGGAGGGACGGGCTGCGCCTGTAGGACCCGGTGGGCCCGGCGGTGAAGGTCCTCACGCAACGGTCCCAGGATGTCCCAGTAGACGGCTTGCTGGGCCAGGGTGTGGCGGAACCCGTAGGTCGCCGGCGACGTCTCCCGCAGTACAGCGGCCCGAAGGCACGCCGCGAGCGCCTCGGTCGCCTCTTCCGGCTCCATGCCGGCGACTTCGCCGAGCGTGTGGGAGGTCGCGGGGACAGTCAGCACGGCGGCGGCTTGGGCCAGGGCGCATGCCGATGGCGAGAGCCCAGCCATGCGAGTGACCATCGCTTCCCGTAGCGCCCTCGGTACCTTGCTGCCGAGCACCGCCACGCCCGCGTCCGCGTTCCATGCTTCGTCGGAGCCCGGTCGACCGCCTCGCTCCCAGTCGGCGATGGTGAGGAGGTCTTCCTCCACGATCAGCGGCAAGCCGGCGCTGCGTGAGTAGACCGTCTTCACCAGGGTTCGCGTCGCCTTGGCGCCGAGGACGGTCCGCACCAGTTCTTGGACGTGCGGCTCCGCCAGCGGTTGTAGGTGTATCTCCGCGCCGTTCGTGTCCGGGGGGCGCCGATAGGGGGCGCCGAGTACCGGCGTGCCGGACGGGAGGTCCTCGTCGCGATAGGTGAGTACCAGTCCCAGGTTCTTGGGCATATGGCGTGCGAGCCAGAGAACGAGTTCGCGGGTGTGCTCGTCGGCCCAGTGCAGGTCCTCGACGATCAGGATGGCCGGCGCGACTGCCTCCAGCACCGAGCGAACCGCGCCGAGCACCTGGAACCGACTCGATCGCGGGTCCAGGAATGCCTCAGGGGCCGGCGGAAGACGGTCGGCGAGCCCGGGGAGCAGGGAGGAGAGCGCGCCTGCCTGCGGGTTGAGCGCTTCTGGGGAGGGCAGCCAGTCCCCTGCCGCCGTCAGCGCTTCCAGGACAGGACCGAAAGGCAGGGGTTCGCGCAGAGGATGGCAGTAGCCCACGAGGACACGCACATCACGCTTGCGCAGTGATTTCGCCGCCTCGTGGACCAAGCGCGATTTGCCCACACCGGCCTCGCCCTCCACAAAGGCCACAGCCGGAAGGCGTGCGATCACACTCGAGAGTAGTCCCAGCTCCCGTTCACGGCCGACAAGCGCGAACTCTGCTTCCGCGTCGGTCGTCGTGTACCCAAGAGGATCACCCATGAGTAGACCTCCGGGCCGGGATTGTTCTCCAGGCTACTACGTATGGTCGTCCTCGGCCCGTGATCGATTCGCACACTGCGCACGGTGGTGATTGACGCCGAAGGGATGGGTTGCGCCAACGCGGCAATGTGTCGCGGACGTGTGCGCATGGACGCCGGTGGATGGGCCGAGTCCGGCGTACGGTCGAGCAGTCGGCCGAGCCTTGCCGCCAGTGCCGCGCCTCTGGCTGGGGCCGGCCCTCCTCGACGTCATGACCGGAACAGGAGCAGCCGATGCTTCTCTACGCCCAGACGCCAGCACGGCGGAGCCGCCAGATCCTCGCGGACCTGATCGCCGTAGTCCTCATCGCCGCCGCGGTGTGGTTCGCCCTGGCCGTCCACGGCGCGATCATGCTGCTGGCCGAGCCGGGACGCAAGGTGGAGAGCTCCGGCGAAGGCCTCGCCACCGCCCTCGACGACGCCGGCGACACAGCATCGAGGGTGCCGCTCGTCGGCGACGTCCTGAAGAAGCCGTTCCAGTCCGCGGCCGACGCCGGCACCGGGCTCGCCGACGCCGGGCAGTCGATGCAGGACGTCGTCAGCCAGGTCGCCACCCTGGCCGCACTCGCCCTGATCGTCGTCCCTGTGGCCTTCGTTCTGCTGCTGTGGCTCCCCCTGCGCGTGCGCTGGATCCGTCGCAGCGCCTCCCTCCGACGTCTTCTCGACGCGCCCGGAGGCGCCGATCTGCTCGCGCTGCGCGCCCTCACCGGGCGGCTGGGCGACCTCTCGGCGATCCCCGCCCCGCCGGGCGGCCTTGCGGACGCCTGGCGCCGCGGCGACCCGCAAGTCGTCTCCGACTTGTCCGCGATCGCCCTCAGACGAGCGGGCCTGCGGCCCTGACGGGCGGACCAGGGAGAACCGACTTCCACGCCTATGAAGCTGAGGATCCACCCCCACACCGGCATCGCGCCCGTCGGCGAACGGGAGCTGGTGGAGGCTGCAATCAGCAGCCGGCCGAGTCACCCTTGTCGGTTTGGGTCCCGCGAGCAAGCGCGATGTCGCCGCGCCGTCGCGCCGTCGCCCAGGACGGGAGCCAGACCGTCTCGGGAGGCCTTGGCAGGCTCCGTAGATGGGTGACGACTCCACGGAGTCCTGGATGTGGATTCGTTCTGGGGAGGATGAGCGAGATGGGGTATACGAGTGCCGGATTCACGACCGGGATGCGGCGTAGGTCGTGGTTCGTCGGCCAGGTGTACCGGTCGCGCGCCCCGACGAGCGTGGCCACGTCCGCGGAGTCCGCGAGGGTGTCCAGGAGTACGTCGTCTCCGAAGTGCGGGCCTGCCGCGTCGATGCGCAGGTCGAATTCGGTGGCGAGCTGATCGTAGAACTCTGCCCATTCGCTTCGGGGCGCGATGCCCGGCACCCATATCCGGTGCCCTCGCAGCTGCGGTGGCGTCAGTCTCCGCGCGGAGGCGAGCGGATGTCTCGGGCCGACGAGGAGTTCCAGCGGAGAGTCGAACGCGTGCATCATCTGCACGTCGGGCGGCAGTGTGTCCGGGACGGTGACGGTACGGAACGAGGCGTCGACATCGCCCGCTGCGACCGCGGCGACCGCCACGCGTGGGTCGTCGACCCGGAGGGTCACTACGTCCAGGCTGGTCTCGGGATGCGACCGCCAATAGTCGTGCAGAACAACCGCCTGCGCGCTTCGCCGGCCGAGAACGTCGATCCGAAGCGCCCGGAAGCCCGGCCTGACCGCGGTGACGGCGCGCTCGACACTCGCGACGATGCTCCGCGCGTGGGGGAGGAACGCCTGACCGTCGAGCGTCAGCTCAACTCCTCGAGCGGTACGTGTGAACAGACGGACTTCCAGCTCGCGCTCCAAGGCGGCGATCCGCTTGGAGACTGCCTGCTGCGTCACGCCCAGCTCATCGGCCGCATGCTGCAACTGTCCGAGCTCGGCCGCCCGGACGAACGATCGCAATGCCTTGGTGTCCACTGGTTCACCCTAGGCGCGCACAACTGGGCGTTGTGGCTCGCCGGGGACCGGTTGTCCGATCACGCTCCAGCGTGGCCGGTGTGATTCAGGCATCCAACCCTCTGTGCAGGGTGGGCCGGTAGACGAGCTCTTGGATGTGGCCGTCGAGCGTCCGGCACTCGATCAGCTCGAGGTCGAAGTCTGCCGCACCCTGGAAGATCGGGTCCAACCCGGTCTGACCGGTGATCACAGGGAAGAGCGTCACCTGGACGCGGTCGACCAGACCGGCGGCCATCAGCGCCCGGTTCATCGACAGGCTGCCGTGCGAGCGCAACGGCACCTCGGACTCCTCCTTGAGCCGAGCCACGACGTCGACGGCATCGCCGCTCACGATGCTCGCATCCGGCCAGTCGAGGGGTCCTTCCAGTGTGGTCGACACCACCGTGGCCGGCAGACTCCTCATCCGTGTGACCCATGGGTCGCGCACCTCGGACTCCTCGGTGCTCGAGGCCAGCATCCGCGCGAACGCCCGATACGTGTTGGCCCCGAGGACCATCCGCTGCTCCTCGCCGTACAGGGCGAGGCGGTGGTCGAGGAGCTCGGGGCCCTGCTTGCCCCAGTAGCCGGTCCAGTCGCCGCCGGCGGCGCCGAAGCCGTCGAGGCTGGAGAAGACGTCGAAGGTGTAGGAAACGGTCATGATGCTCTCCTCCAAGGACGGGAGGTCAGTGCGATCGGCGACGCGGCGGGCGAGCACAAGGGCGTGAGGCGCGGCACGTCGATCCCCACGTCATGACTATCCCCCCTGTTCGCCAGGGAGGCAGAAGACTCACCGCAAGACCCGGTGCCGGCGGCGCGGCCACTGTGGAGATCGTCCCTATGGACTCACCGCGCTTCATCATGACGGCGTGCCAGATATCCCGGGTCCATTCGGTGGCAGAGGGGTCAGCCCCGGTGCCGTATCGGCCGGTGACATCGGTCCATGCTGCTGTCTCGAAGCCGCCGCTATGCCCTATTCGCGGGGGTCGTGGCCGAATATGCCTCTGGCGCCTATCGGGAATGGGGCGAGAGCATTCCCCTCGTTCGCACAACCATCCGCGAGACAGGAGTAATCCGTGCCGTTACGAGTGACCCGCGTCGCCGTCGCAGCCGTCACAGCCCTGCTGGCAGCAGGTATGGCCAACACCACCGCGAACGCCGCCGAGCCCGCGGACAACTGCGTCGTCAACGTCGACTCGGGCAGCAAACAGTGCTTCACGACCTTCCGTGCGGCCATCACCGCCTCCACCCACGGCCGTATCACCAACGCCCCGCTGTCCGCCAAGGACATCGACCAGAAGCTGGCCGAGCGGCTCACAGCCTCCTCCAACGGGGCGCAGGACCAGCTCGGCATCGTCTACAAGGACTCCAACTACGGGGGCACCTCGGTGACCTACAGCGGCAGCGGATGCCGGAGCGGAAACGGCCGGGACTACCAGTTCGACATCACCGGAAGCATGGACAACGCTGTCAGCTCACTCGTCACGCTGTCCTGCTGGCTGGAGCTGTGGGACTCGCCCGGCACAGGCGGCACCCACCAGGAGTACCAGCAGTCGACCTCGTACGTAGGAGACACGATGAACGACCGGGCGAGCTCGATCGCGCTCCTGTAAATCCCCGGAGAGCTCGGGTGACCGCTCCTCGTTCAGGAATGCTTGAAGTCGTCTGCCTCTAGAAGCAGCTCATCCGAGAACCGTCGGACGCGGCCTCGGCGGACAACGAGAACCAGATCCGGGAGCCGGGCCCGGCGGGATACGGGCCCGGCTCCACTCCGTAGAACTCGCGGAGATACTCCGGAGACTCAAAGGCGAGCGTGACGCTGGGATGCTCGCCGGATTCGAAGCAGAAGACGGACATCCGGCCGTCCGGCCCCGTGTCGAGGCTCTGCATGGGGCGCCATCCCGCCGCCGGCGCTTCCCGACCGTAGTACTCCAGCACATCCGTACGACTCCCGTCGTACGAGTACCACCGCTCGGCGGTCAGCCAGGCGTCCCCACTGTCGTCGGTGCAGTAGGCCGCGGCCCCCTCGCCGTCCAGGGGCTTGGCCCCCTCCGGGCGCAGTTCCAGCGCTTTGAGCTCATTGAGCCTGGCCACGGCGGCCTCGGTCCCCTCGCATGTCGTGAACGGGGATACGAGGGAGCAGCCGCTCAGCGTCGCCCCCACGAACAGGGCCGCGAGCAGCAGCCGCAAACCGAGCGTGTTCATGACGGAAGTATGCGGGGCGGCCTGCTGACTGGGAAGATCAAAGAGACGTCAGGCTGCCGGAGCAGTCGAGGAGCGGATCCGTCGTCCCTCGGCGTGCTGCTCCGATTGGGCCAGTGAATCCCTTCCTGGGGCCGACTGACCCCATGTGCGCGTGCCCTCCCGCTCACCCGTCCGGTTGACTTGCGCGAGGACGACGACGGCTTGAGATGTCTCCGGCCCTCGTAGGAAGGCGCCTATGGACACGTCGCACCGCACTGCCCCCTTGCTGCGTCGGCTGACGCCGGGGCTGACTGTTCTGACCGGCTACCGGCGCGCCTTGCTCCGAGGCGATCTGATCGCCGGGGTGACCGTCGCGGCCTATCTGATTCCGCAGGTCATGGCGTACGCGTCGCTGGCCGGTCTGCCGCCGATCAGCGGGCTGTGGGCGGCCCTGCCCTGTCTGGCGATCTACGCGCTGCTGGGCTCCTCGCGACAGCTGTCGGTGGGACCGGAGTCGACCACGGCACTGATGACGGCGGTCGTGGTCGGCCCTCTGGCTGCGGGCGACCCCGGAAGGTACGCCACGCTGGCCTCCGCTCTCGCCGTCGCTGTCGGACTGCTCTGCCTGGCCGCGTACTTGGCACGCCTGGGCTTTGTCGCCGATCTGCTGTCCCGGCCGATTCTTGTCGGCTACATGGCCGGCGTGGGCCTCATCATGATCGTCGACCAGCTGCCCAAGCTGACGGGAGTCCCTGTCAGCGGGACCTCGTTCGCGCAGCAGCTGGGCTCCTTCGTCACCGGGCTGCCGCAGGCGCATGCGGCCACCCTCACGCTGTCCGCCGTGGCTCTGGGAGTCCTTCTGCTACTGCAGTGGCGGGCTCCGAGCGTCCCGGCCTCATTGCTCGTCGTCGTGCTCGCGACCATCGCTGTCAGCGTCTTCGAGCTGGAGCGGTTCGGGATCCGGGTGATCGGGGACATTCCCGCGGGACTCCCCACTCCCGAACTCCCCAGTCTCGCCGACGTCTCCGACCTCGCGCTGCCCGCCGTCGGCGTCCTGCTCGTGGGCTATACGGACGTCATTCTCACCGCGCGGGCGTTCGCCTCGCGCAGGGGCGAGAGGATCGACACCAATCAGGAGCTCCTGGCCCTCGGCGTCTCGAACATCGGCGCCGGCGTCCTGCGCGGCTTCCCGGTCAGCAGCAGCGCGAGCCGCACCGCCCTCGCCGACGCGGCGGGCGGCCGAACCCAGGTCTACTCGCTGACGGCCCTGGTCGGGCTGCTCGCGGTCCTCCTCTTCCTCAGCCCGGTCCTCGCGCGTTTCCCGGTGGCGGTACTGGCGGCGATCGTCGTCTACGCTGCCCTGCGTCTCATCGACGTCCGTGCGTTCCTTCGGCTCGCGAAGTTCCGCCGAAGCGAACTCCTGCTGGCCGTCGCCGCACTCGCCGGCGTGCTCGCCTTCGACATCCTCTACGGCATCCTGCTCGCCGTCGGACTGTCCGTGGCCGAGATGCTGGCCAGAGTGGCCCGTCCGCATGACGCGATCCTGGGGCTCGTCGAGGGTCTGCCCGGCATGCACGACGTCGACGACTATCCGCGGGCCCACACGATCCCCGGCATCGTCGTCTACCGCTACGACGCCCCCCTGTTCTTCGCCAACGCCCAAGACTTCCAGCGCCGCGCGCTGGCCGCCGTGGACGAGCACAAGGGGGCGGTCTCCTGGTTCGTCCTCAATACCGAGGCGAATGTCGAAGTCGACATCACCGCGCTCGACTCCGTCGAGGAACTCCGTCGTCGACTCCACGAGCGTGGCATCGTGTTCGCGCTCGCCCGCGTCAAACAGGACCTGCGCGACGATCTGGACGCGTACGGGCTCACCGACTCAATCGGCGAGGATCTGCTGTTCCCCACCTTGCCGACAGCCCTCGAGGCCTACGACGACTGGATCCGCCGCCATGCGCGTCCATCAGGGCCCGCGACGGATTGAGCCAAGGGCGTCGAGCCCATGTGCCAGAGCCGTTCCACCTCTCGCCGGCCGCGGTTGTCGCCTAGCTCTGGCCCGCCTTGCTGTCAGGACGGACGATGACCACCGGACACGTGGCGTGCAGGGCGCACTGCTGACTCACCGAGCCGAGGAGCAGGCGGGCGAGCCCGTCCGGCCCCCGCCGGGGCCTGTCTCCGGTCCCGGCGGAATGGGTCACCACCATCCGCGCCCCCCCACGCACCCGTCGCCGAGCTCGTCGCCTTCTGCCACCAGCGGTGGGAGCCGTACGGGACGTCATCCGCAGGCGCCCGGGTTCCCGCGGCGTGTCCCGTCCATGACGACGGCATCACCTCGTGAGTGCCCGGCCGCGGCAGGAAACCCCGTGGCGTGAACCACGGGGTCCCTGGGTGCTGTGCGGGCCGGCCGGCGGCCGGCCCGCCGGGCGGGTCACCGCATCAGATGGACGTTCCGCAGGTGGCGGAGACGTACCTGACGTAGCCGTAGTAGTGGATGGCGTACCACTGGTCGCCGGCGCTGTCGCAGGCGGTGATGTGGCCGCCCCTGACCGTTCCGCACCCGGCCGTCGAGCAGGGCCACGACTCGCCGGGCTTGATCTCGCCGACGATCTCGGAGTCGCCGCGTGCGTACGCCCGGATCCGGGCCAGCTCCCAGCCGGCCTTGACGGTGACCCGGCTGCCGGCCGCGGCCGAGCCCTCCTCGACGCTCGCGACCGCGGCCGTCGTGGTCGCGGCGGGTGTCGCGGCTCCTGCCGCGGCGGGTGCGGCCAGTGACAGCAGCAGGGTCTGCGTCAGCACGGCCCCGGCCAGGGCGAGTCGGCGCATCGGCTTGTTCGTGTTCATGTGTCCTCCAGAGGTGTGAGTTGTTGTGGGGAGGGGCCGCGCGCCGGGCCGGGCCGTTCGGGGCGGCGCGGCGCGGCGCGCGGGGATGGAGGGGGACAGGCGGGGTCGGTCGTGTCGGTCAGGGCCGACCCCGCCTGTTCCGTGGGGCGCTCAGAGGTCGCGGATGTCCGCGGAGACTCCGTCGACGCCGATGCCGATGCCGACTCTGACGCCCAGGGCCGAGCAGCGAGCGCTGGAGCCGTCGGCGCTGACTGTGAAGGTGCACCCCTCGCCGCTGCCGGGCGGACGCACCGTGGGGGCTTCGGCCTGCGCCAGCTGCATGGCCGTGGCGAACGGCAGCACGGCCCCCAGGGCGAGCGCCCTCAGTTCTCTGCGCATGTCTCCTCTGTCTCTTGCTGCCTGTCTTGCTGCTTGTGCGGATCGGGGTGCGGCGCGGACCGTGCTCAGAGGTCCCGGACGTCGACCGCGATGCCTCCGACGCCTTCGCCGCCACAGGTTCTGGTGGCCCCGTCGCTCTGACCGGGCGCGAGGGTCATCCAATGGCTGTGCTGGTCGGGGTACCACCCGCAGACGACGACGATCTTGAACTCGATGGTGTGGTCGCCGATGTTCTTGCAGACGCCCGTGCCGCTCATCCCGTCGGCGCTGACCGCGTACGAACACGCCTCGCCGCTGCCGGGCGGACGCATTACGGCGGCTTGGGCCGGCGCCGCCTGTGCGGCGGCGCCGCTGAGGAGCAGGGCTCCCAGGGCGAGGGCCCGCAGTGTGGAACGCATGGTTCTCCTTCGGTACGTGGATGGGTCGAGGCGCACCCGTCACTTCACGGGCCGTCAGGCACGGCGGATCCCGGGCGGTGGTCTGGGGCGCCCGCCCCGCGGCGACGGCGGCCCGAGCCGGTCGGCGTCGACCTGTCCGGGGTCCGCGGGCGGTGCGGAGATGGGGCTGGTGCGCCGGCTCGTGAGGCGATCGGTCCGGTGCGCAGGGGTGCGCAGACAGCGCCTGAAGGGGCGGCTGCCGGGCTCCGGTGAGCTGGCGGTTCCGAGTTTGTGGCGGTGCGTCAGCCTTCGCAAGCTTGTCCCGGTTGCTTCACCGATGTCGGGATCCCTAAGGTTCTGACCTGCTGGGACGTGCTCGTCCCGGGACGAGGGACAAGCCGGCTGGAGCATCAGCCGCCAGGAATGGACGACGCCGACATGGCCGCAGACAAGGCGCCCGACACCGATGCCGCCCGCCGACTGGGCAGCGCGTTGCGGGCGCTCCAGCAGGGCTCCGGCTGCACCCTGCGGGATCTGGAGACACGGGTACGGATCAGCGACTCCTCCCTGTCGCGCTACTTCCGTGGGAGCACCGTCCCGCCCTGGGCCACGGTCCGGGACCTCTGCCGGGCGCTGGGCGCCGACCCGACGGAGTACCGCACGCTGTGGGAGGCCGCCGACCGGAGCCAGCCGCTACGGGAGGCCGTGGACCGGGGACGGGCCGAGCCGCCACGGGAGCCTTCGGACCCGGAGCAGGCCGAGCCGCCACGGGAAGCCGCTGAACAGGAGCGGGCCGAGGCGCGCACCGGCCCGGCGACGTCCGGCCGCAGGCTCGAGCCATGGCGTCGTATCGCCGCCTCCTTGCTGCGGACGCGGCGGGCGTGCGCCGCGGCCGGGGCCGTGCTCGGCGCGGTCGTCGGGGCGCTGTTGACCGCGGTGCTGCTGCCGGCGGACCAAGCCCTCGTCGGGCAGGGGCCGCAGACCCGGACGGCGGGCGCCGAGTCCCCCTCGGGCAGCGGGCTGGGGTCCTCAGAGACGGAGCGGATCTTCGTCAGCCGGGCGACCGGCGCCTGTCTGGACCACAGCCTCGACAAACAGCTGCGCAGCTACGCCTGCAACGGGATGAGCTACCAGCGGTGGACGGTCCGGCGCCTGCCCGACGGCACGCACCGGTTGAGGAACCACGCCACCGGCGCCTGTCTGGACCACGGCGAGCGGGGGCTGCGGGCCCTTCCGTGCGGATCCTCCGCGTCCCAGAAGTGGTCGCTGACCATCTGGTCCGACGCGTCGGCCGAAGTCAGGAGCGCGCACACGGACGTGTGTCTGGACGACAGCAGCCTCGCGGGGCTGCGCGCGCTGCGCTGCGACCGCACGGACCGGCAGAAGTGGGGCTGACGGGCCGCGTACAGCGGCCCGTCGGATCAGGCGACGTCGATGCTGTCCAGCTCGGTGTACAGCTCGCCCTTGGCGAGCCGGACGGTGTTCCAGCCGTCCCGAAGGGTCAGGGCCGCCTGCACCGTGTCCCAGCGGTCCCAGCCGGTGTGCGGGTAGGCGACGACGCCCGCGTCGCGGCCGTTGACCGAGAGCCGGTGCGAGGCGGCGGCGGGGCTCCCCGCGCCGTCGAGGGAGCCGTTGCCGAACCGTACGGACAGGGTGTGCGCGCCGGCCGAGGCGGCGAAGACGGCGAACTCGACGTAGCTGTCGGGGTGGTCGATGTGGCCGACCGCGCGGCCGTCGCCGGCGCCGACGGCGTCGCGGACGAGTGCGTTGTGCACGCGCGCGTTCTCCGCCTGGTACAGCACCTTGCTGCCGCGCACCACCGGGAGGCCGTTCGCGAAACCGAGGTCCGCGACGTACATGGCGCGGTGCCGGGCGCCGTCGCCGCGCCATCCGTGGAAGACGATGCGGTCTCGGCCGTCGGGCCCGGTCACCACGTCCTGGCCGCCGGGGCCGACGACCGTGCCGGAGAAGGAGGCGGTCGTCATCAGAGGCGCCGCGGCCTTGGTGTACGGGCCGGTAAGCCGGTCGGCCACCGCGTAGCTGGTCTTGTAGCGCTCGTCCACGTACGCGTCGGCGGAGTAGAACAGCACATAGTGGCCCGCGCGCTTGACGAGGGTGGGCGCCTCGACGAGTTCGCCCTCCCAGTCGCGGTCCTGCTTGACGAGCCGGACGGGCTCGCCGGTCGTGCGGGCGCCGTCCGGGGTGGTCTGCTGGAGGTGGAGCCATGTCTCGCCCTTGGAGCAGCAGTTGGCGTCGTTCTTCCAGAGGACGTAGCGCCTGCCGTCCTCGGTGTAGCTTCCGGCGTCGATCGCGCCGTCCTGGGCGACCGGGCAGACCAGGGGCCCGTCGCCGACCGGCCTGAACGGGCCGTCCGGGGAGGACGACAGGGCGGCTCCGATGCACTGCTTTCCGCTCGCCCGGTCGCGGGCGGTGTACTGCAGGGTGTAGCCGTCGCCGTTGTCGAAGACCTCCGGCGCCCACACCTTCCCCCGGGGCTCGACCGACGCCCAGGCGCCGAGGACCGGGAGGACGTCGGCCTCGTCGACGGTCCAGTCGACGAGGTCGCGGGAGGTGGCGTGCTGGATGTTCCTGCCGTACGCGTTGGTGGCGTAGGCGTGGTACGTGCCGTTCACCGCCAGGAGGTCGGGGTCGGGGAAGTCCTGGTCGAGAACAGGCCCGCCCGCCGCGGCCCCGGCCGGAGCGGCGGCGAGGCTCATCGCCAGGGCGAGTCCGCAGACGACCAGGGCGACCAGGCGCTCGAGCCGTCGGGCGGCGGTACGACGATGCACGGGACCCACTCCTTCGAACCGACCAGTCCAAGGAGAGCGTGGCACAGCGCGCGGGTCGACGCCGCGTGACAGCCGTACCGAGGCCGTTCGGGTCGCCCGGTCGGCTGACATCCCGAAAGCCCGTCGTAGACCCACCCGTTCGGTTCCCAGTCTGGTGAACACCGAGGACAGCGACTGCGACACCGACTGCTAGCCCATGGCCAACCCGGCGGCGCTCGCCGCGTCGTCCGGGCCGAGCGCGGCGCGACGGCTGCCGCTCACTACAGGGGTGTATGCGCCGACAGCAACTTCTCTAGCTGGGATGAAGGAACGATCAGCCCTGATTGAGCCTGATCGCCCAACGCCCAGTGAGGGTCGCTGCTGCCGGAGCCTCGTACTGCTTCCTCGGCCCGTCGCACCAGATGTGCGCTGCCGTCCGGGGAGGCGCTGCCATCCTCTCCGTCGCCGCGGCACAGCCTCCGGCGCGCCGGTCTCAACCGGCTGCGGCGGGGGCGGGATCCGGTCCGGCTCGAGTCCCATCTGTGCGGGTGCACGCACGCCGGTGTCCGCCGCCAGAGCAACACGAACGAGAGCGGCGCTCACCCCACAGCGACACGGGGTGAGCGCCGCTCGCTCTCACGGGCCCCGGGGATCAGCCATGACTGCCCCGGGGCCCGGCTCGGGGGGGCACACCGTCCGACCACGGTGCATCCCTCGTGTCACGCAGGGACTGGTTGCGGCTCCTCCAGTCCCCCCGGCGTCAGGAGCCTGATGCCCAGAACTCGATGGACATCGGCGGAACGGTCACCGTCAGCTTCGGCCCCTTCTTGGTTCCGATGCTCTCGTTGTTCGTGGACGGCCCGTAACGGTGGCCCTGGAAGTCGCCCTTGCTCTGGGTGTCCACGGTGTAGGTGAACGGCTTGCTGGCGCGGTTGGTCACGACGAAGGCGGGCTTGTTCTTGGGTGTGCGCCAGGCCATGATCCGGTGCTCGGTGTACGGCTTCTTCCCGGAGTGCTTGGGTTCGTCGACGTGGTAGCGGACGGAGTCCCAGGGCATGTACTTCAGGAATCCGGCCACAGCGTTCCAGTGCAGTGGGTTGAAGTCCCAGTGGCCCGTCTCAAGGCGCGGCGCGCCGTTGATGGGCTTGCCGCCGCCGTTGGGCCCCCAGTAGCCAAGCGCGTAGCCTTCTGCCTCGCCGTTGGTGACGGGCTTGAGGGCATGCAGCCAGAACCAGGTGGGCGCGTTCTGGAAGGTCATCCAGTTCATGATCGACTGCGCCGTGTTGATCGTATGCCAGGGCCCGATCTTTTCCTTGTCCCAGTGCAGGTACTCGAACTCATTGTTGAACACGGGCTTCCCGGCTGCGCCGGAGGTGTAGTCGCCCGTCAGCTGCTTCGTGCTGTCATGGCCTATCTTGTGGAACGCCCAGGCGTCCACGTGGCCGAGTGCTTCGGGGTCTGCCTTGAGCGCTTTGCCGATGTCCTCGGTCCAGCCGTGGTCGCTCTCCGCGATGATGAGTGCTTTCGGGTACTTCTTCTTGATCTTGGGCGCGATCGCCTTGAAGGCCTTACGGTACTGAGCGGCCGAGTACTTGCAGGAGGAGTACCCCGTCTTGGTTTTCGTGGGCTCGTTCTGGAGCCCCCACATGGAGATCGGCACGCCCTTGCCGGCGAGGAAGTCCAGGTCGTCCACCATGGCGTCGCCGAGGGCGTCCAGGAAGTCGGGTTCGAAGGAGGCGAGTCCTCCATCGATGTACTTCTTGTTGCTCTTCCAGCCGGGGGCGGGTGACCAGTACTCGACCGAGACGCCCTCGATCCGGGACTTCGCAAGCATGTCGGCCAGCAGCGCGGTCTGGCCCTTGTACCGGTCGACCATGCGCTTCTTGTCCTTGTCCAGGCCCCGGTGGTACAGCCCCATGGCCAGCCGGCAGTAACGGAACCCGCGGTCGCCGGTGCCGGCCCTGAGCATCTGGTCGTAGAAGCGTTGCCGCTCGGATTCGGTGAGGTCGTACGGAACGCCGCTCACCAGCTTGTCGTCCATGCCGTTGTTGCCGGAGCGGATGGAGTCGGACTGGATCTCGAACCCCAGGCCCCAGATGGTCTGCTTGCGGTCCTGGTCGAAGCGGATGGTGTAGGAGCCGGAGGTGATCTCCTGCCCGCCGATGGCGTTGGTCTGTTCGAGCAGGGGCCACACTGCTGCTCCGGCACCCGCTACGGCGGCTCCGCGGAGTACGGCCCTACGGGGCATTGGCTTGTGGGACGGCATGGTCATCTCTCCTAGTGGGGGATCGCGGTGGCGGGGGGCGGAGTCTGCGACTGTGTGCGTCGCTGGGGACCGGGGCGTTGGGCATGCCCGGGAGCGAGCGGCACGGCGTCTCTCCTTCGCCATGCGATGGGGCAGGGCGGCTGCTTGGTGGCCGGAAACGATTGGGCGCAACAGTATGCGATATACGAAGTTGTCGCCAGGGGTGTGACGGCTGGATTTCAAGGCGGCTTCCGGCGTTTTTCTGCGACGTGAACAGACATACGTGCAAGCCGCCTGAGGGGGCGTCACAGGGCATGGCGCCCCCGCTGCGGCCGCAGCTTGCCCGCGCGGACGCCGCGCTCATGCCGACGGGCGACGGCTGGCGAAATCCCGCCACTTTGCGACTTCTTTGCCATCGGGTGTGTCGACGCACGCCTGGCGAGAGCCAAGCCTTTGACGGCGGGCGGCCGACGAAACCAACAAGGGACGTGCCGACAGGGCGTCAGGCCGGGCAGGGGGCAGCGCGATAGAGCCGTCCGCCTACGAAGCGGCCCTGCTGGGGGTATGAGCTCTGATGACGTTGGTGATACTGACCTGGCTCCGATCGGAGGACGGTCGTCGGCTGGGGTCACGCTCGACTGGACCTGCCCGCATCGGGCTGTGTCAGTGGCTGGTGGCACTCTTACGGCGTGCTGATTCAGGGATACGACGACGGCCCGCTGGTAGCCGGGGAGCCGCTGCTGGGGCGCCCGGGCTTCTGGTCGAACTACCTCATGGCGATGTGTGCTGGCGGGACGTGTGCTGAGCGTCCACTTCCGGAGTGGTTCGGTGACGACGGCGCTGACGCCGATGCCTTGTCCGAGACACTCTTCGACCCCGAGCGCTGGCCTGTCTTCCGCGTGCCCGCCGCCGACGGTCCCGGAGTCGTAGTGATCTACCGCAACCTGGTCGGCGACTACGGCATCGACTACCTGCTCACCCACCCAGGCCGGAGCTACGCCCAGCAGATCGCCAACTGGGAAGGGCACCTGTCGGGGAGCGGGCTGACGTGGCAGGAAGTGGTACGTATCGCCGACACCCCATCGTGCGCGACCGAAGGGGTCTGGGACACGGCCGCACGCCTCCTCCTGGTCCTCCCGCTCTTCAACGACCTGGACATGACGTCGGCGGCGCTGACACGGATCAGCGCTGCCCTGACTGATGCCGGAGCACCGCTTGACACCGCGACCGAGACGGCACAGCACCTGATGGCCCACCTGACGAGAAGGACCACACACGATCCCAGGTGGGGTTCGCCGCTGAGCAACGGATAGAGGGCGGGCCAGCCTTCGCGCACGGCTTCGGCAGTCCGATCGAGGACCGGCCCGCGCGGCACGGAGCACAGCCATGATGGAGGCGCTGGCAGACCTGCCGCCCATGGTGATCGCCGATCTGTTCGGCATCCCCCCGGCACCGCCGCCCGGTGGGCGAGGTCCGCCGACGACAGCTGGGCCGACTATCTGACCACGCCTCCCAGCTGACGACGCGAATTCCCTCGACGTGGGAAGAGGTCTGTGCGGGAGGATGAGGCCATGCTGGCCTACGTCTACCGCGTCACGAAGTACGACCCCGCCGACCGCAACGAGCACGGCCACTACACCGGCCCAGAGGACACCGACAGCGACCACGGTGAGGTCGAGGCGGCGTATCTTCAGTCGGTCGCGGCGTTCGCCACGGAAACTGGCGTCGATCACCTGGTCATCCGTGAACCGGGGGTCCCTTCCGTCGCGCACTTCGGCGTCGAACCTCCGGTGGACGGCTACGGGCTGGACGGACTCTTCCCACCCGCTCCCAGCGCCGCAGCTGGCCCCAGTCTTCCGCCCGGCTTCCATGACGGGGCCCAGGTGTCGCTCCGCACCGGTCTTGAACTGGTCAGGGGCATGCTGCGCGGCAACGGGGCATGGTGCCGACTCGAAGCCGAGGGTGTGTTCGCGGTCAATGTGGGCTGGGACCAGTACCTCTACATCGGCAGCAACCGCCCCTGCGAGGAGGCGCTCGACGAGACCCGTGCGATTGGCCTGTTTCCTGAGCGCGTGACGTCTTCCCCGTACGACTTCGACTCGGACGCTGACGGGGCCGACCCTCCGCGGCCGGGAGACGACGACTTCTGGGACGGTCTGGGCTCGGCGGTTGCCTCCGGTCGTGCCGGGGTCTTGGAAGAGACGTTCGTCGAAGGTGCGACACGCTGGCACTGCCTCACCCACGACACCATCGCTGCGGTTCGGGCCGGCATTGCTCCCCGTGCCCGTCTGGCTGTGCGGCCCCCTCTGTCCTCTGACATTGACGCAGTTCTTGCCTCCCTCCCCGCAGACGGTCTCGTTGAGGGTGTCTGGCAGGACAAGGATGGCCGTATCCACAGCGCCATCTGCGACGAGGATGCGTTCCCGGAACTGGCCTCCCGGATATCGTCGGCCTCTGCTGCCGTACTCATCTCCGGCTATGAGGGCGAGGACATGCCTCTGTACACCGCTGTCATGCCTGACGACGACGGCGTGGTGCGAGCGCGTTGGCGTCCGCAACCCGCATCGGGCGACCAGGCCAGCAGACGATGAGCCAGTCGCACTGACGACGGGGCGGTCGCATCAGGCAGTCTGCGCCGGGCAATACCGGAAACGTCGCGTCGTTCGGTGGGACTGTCTGCGACGGCCCTCTCCCAACGCATCTCCACTGGCAGGTACGGCGGCCGCGAGATCTCGAACCACTCGCCGCCGACGTTGGTGGCGGCACAGCACCGGGAACAGGACAAGATCTCCAGTTCCCACGCAGTCGGCGACAGAGGGCATCGCCGCATCGTCCGCCCCCACACATCGCACTCCACGAGCGGATCTCACACACCTGCATGCGCGGCTCCAACCCGCCGGCATGGCGCGAGCAGCCGAACACCCCGCCGGACACAACCCACTTCAAGACACCTCCCTCGAAATCATGTGTAGATCGCACGCGGAGGAGCCTAGAGTCGGGTTTTTCAGGGAGGGGATCATGCAGGCGAAGAGCGTTCGAAGACCTTGTGCAGTGGCGGCGTTGGCGACTGTGGGGGTGATGCTGGCTGGCTGTGGGCCTCAGGCTCCGGCGGCCGCCACACCTGCGACCCCGGCCCCGTACGCGGGGGTTGCGGAACTGCCGGAGGCTCTGGATCCGGACGGCACGACGATCGTGGTGGGGGATCCGCGCGCCGAGACGAAGGTACGAGTCTATGAAGATCCGCGCTGCCCGGTCGTCGAGGAATACGAGCGAACCGGCGCCGGCGCAGCACAGGAGATGGCCCTTGCCCGCAAGGTGAGGAAGGAGTACGTCTTCGCGTCGTTCAGGGACGAGAGCCTCGGCGGCGACGGCTCCAAGCGGGCGGTCAACGCCCTGCGCGCCGCGCTGGACGCGGGCAAGTTCGCCGAGTACCACGCAGTGCTGTTCGAGAACCAGGAGGAGGTCGAGCTCAATGGAGGCTTCACCACGGCCTCCCTGCTGAGACTCGCCGACAAGGTGAGCGGACTGCGGAGCAAGACCTTCGACTCCGCCGTCACGACCATGAAGTACCGGTCGTTCGTCACCGCCTCCCAGGACGCCTACCAGGCGGTCGACGGGTCCGTGGGGGACGGGCCGGGCACTCCCTCCGTGACGATCAACCACAAGGAGGTCCCGGAGGACATCGGCGGCGTGATCATGGAGAGGGAAGTGTTCAAGATCCTGCTGAACGACGTCCACATCAGGCCCTGGGCCTGGAGGGCCAACCCGTAGCACCAGCCGCGGGCAGCCTCCCCGGACGGCCGCAGCGGGGAGGCCGGTGGCCGCCTCGCTGGTCCCCGCTCCGGGGAGGCGACGCTGAGACGAAGACCAGACCAGCACGTCGCCCAGGCTCCAACACTTCGCGGAACGACTCGAACTCCGCGGCGGCGGTGGCCTCGGGGCCGTCGGCCCGCCCGTAGATCGCGGACTGTTCGCGCTGAAGGGCCTGGGGGGAGCCTCACCCTCCACTCCCAGCCCCTCGGCGCCGCCCAGGGCATCCGCGGCAGCCGCAGCTCCGGCACACAGCAACGCGTACACCACGCATGCGTCCACTTCGACGGCACCGCTGCGATCATCGACCCGGACCCGCGCCGCACCAAGCTCATCGACGGCATCGAACGAGGAAAGGCCTACGGCTGAGTCTTCCGCCGGCCGGCAGCCGTTGCGGTACGGCCGCGCCGCCGCCCGGCGCGAGCCCGGCCGCGCCCTCGTCCCCGGGTTGCCGCCAGAGCATGTCGGTGAGCTCCAGGTCCGCGGGCCGCCCCGCCTGGAACTCTGTCCGGGACATGTCCCGGACAGGGCCGGCGGGCGCCGGAGCGGCTGCTTGCTGCGCACCGTACGAAGTGGCAGGCGTCACCGGGGCCACCGGCCCCGGGAGCGTCGGACCATCCGGCCGCCGGCCCGATCCTGGCCCGCCATGGGCGCCACTCGCAAAAGCTCCAGAACTCGTCCCGACCAGGGCCAGCCGACCATCGGCCTTCACTCCGCTCCCACCACCGGCTTCACCCCCTCACCAGCGCGCTGCGTAACGACAGCACCAGCATGACCAGGCGCGAGCTGATCGAGGTCAGTCGCTCCACATGCTTCCAGGCACCAACACCGCGGCGGTATGGCCACCGCTGGAGACCCGAGCCCTGCACCGTGAGCACCTGATCGAGCGGCAGCACAGCAGAAAGCCCCGGGCTCGCGCCCGGGGCTTCTCTGTTCCTCCTGGGATTCACCGGCGGTGGCCGGCGCCCCACGCGAAGGCCAGGTCGTCCAGCAGGACCTCCTTCAGCTCGGATGTGAGCGAGCGTCGCTGAGATTGCTCACGGTCGCTGAACTGGCCCAGAGAGGCTGCTGCTGCGGGCGGCTGACCGGGCCGGGCCCCGACCCGTGGCCTCGACGTCGCGGAGCCGTTCGGGGCTAACGCCGACGGCCCAGGAGGCGCACGGGGGGCGCAGGGCCCGATCTGTCAATGCCCCTTGGCGCGGTGCGCGCCCCAGGTGTTGCTGCGGCCCGGACCTGATCAGTGCACATACCTTCCCTGTTGGCAGGACCGCGCGAGCCATCGGTGATGCGACACCGAGGCCGACGCAGGCGCGGGCGCACCCGGGCAGCCGGAACCGCCACCGCGTCGCGGAGCCCCCCGGCCGACAGGCGGTCCCTGCGGTTACTCATCCGACAGACAAGGTAAGGCGGCAGTACATGGCTATGCGCAGCAGCGAGCCGAGGGTCGACGTCAGCACCGATCCGTGGACGGACGCGGACGGCGCCGAGGAGTCGCAGGGCAGCAGGCCGGAACCACTCAGGCAGGGAGTGCTGTTCACGCCCGCGCTGCGGGCGGACACGGCCCGCAGGGTGAACAAGCCGAATAAGGTGTGGGAGCTCACCGGCGCGTGGGACTACGCGGGGGAGACGGCCACCGGCACCGCCGCCGTCTACTACGGCCTCGCCCCCGACGGCACGCCCCACGAGGGCCTGGTCAATCCGATGATCTTCGCGGACGGGTTCAACTACGGCGAGAGCGACCTCGGTGATCTCTACGCCCACCTCGACTCGCCCTACAACGCCGACGGCAAGCGGCTGCTCAGCCAGCTGCTCGCAGCGGGCGTGGACGTCATCCTGCTGGGCTTCAAGGAGCGCCACACCCACATCCAGGCCAACGCCGCCGTCGCGGTCAGCGCCATCCGCAAGGCCATCGCCGACCGGCAGGAAGGCGGCGCCCCCCTGATCGTGGGCGGCGTCAGCATGGGCGGACTCATCACCCGATACGCGCTGGCCTGGATGGAGAACGAGGGGGAGGACCACAAGAGCCGCATCTACCTTTCCTACGACTCCCCGCACAACGGCGCCTGGATCCCTGTCGCTCTGCAGCAGCTGGCGTACTTCTTCGAGTCCGTCCCGGACCCCTCCGGCAAGCCGAAGCAGGCCGAGCTGATCAGGAGCGCCGCCGCCCAGCAGCTCCTGTGGGCCTGGGTGCCGAACGCCAAGGACTCCGGCGCCGTCGCGACCTGGAGCGACAAGCGCGGCCGGTTCCTCCAGGACCTGAAGGACGTCGGATGGTTCCCGTCCAAGCCGGGCCTGCGCAGGATCGGCGTCGCCAACGGCACCGGCGACGGCACCGCGGGCCCGCTGCTGCCCGACGAGCTGGTCTTCGACTGGACATCCCCGGGAATCGCCCGCGCGGTACTGCGCACCCAGCCGGCCTTCGGCCAGCTCCAGGAAGTCGTACGGATGTCGGCCCTGTTCCTCGGCTACCGTACGAGCCGTACCAGTGAGATCCCCCCGCTCGACGGCGCGCCCGGCGGCACCCTCGCCTCCTACGGCATGCTTGCCGACGCACTCGGCGCCACGATCGACGACCGCCACCGCTCCGGCTGCTTCGTACCCTCGGTCAGCGCCGTCGCCCTCAAGTACGACCCCGTCACCTGGGACGTCGACCTCACCACCAACCTGAACGACCTCCCCGCCGGCCGTAGCGAGCTGGACGCGTTCCACTGCGACACCGCCAACTCCGAGCACAGCCTGGTGACCGAGAGCCTCGCCGAGTGGATCCTCGCCGAACTCATCGGCTGACCACACCGGCCACCAGTGCGATATGCCGGTTCGGTGTCAGTGATGGCATGTCAGGTGGTGCTGGTGGCAGTTGGTTTTGGGATCGAGCCCTGACGCGGGGCGGTGTTCGTGGAGTGGCGCGGCGGCCCTGCCCACGAGCTCAGCGCCGCCTGACGTCCGAGCGACCGCAGCCGGGCAGGACGGCCCTGCCCGGCTGCGGTGGCTACTCCCAGGGCCGCGGTAGCGCGTGCCACAGGGGTCTGAGCCGGTCCGGCGGATGGGTGAGGAACGTGTCCACCAGCCGGGCCGTGATGGACCGCGCGACGAGCGTGGGCGGTGTCTTGGGCTATCGCGGCGGTCAGACCGGCACCGACAGCGGGCTGCTGCGGGACAGGCGCGGGGCCGGGCGGCTGGACGGGCACGGGAACGTTGTCCCGGGCCACGGTGCTGCTTCCCTTGAGAGCAGAGGGATCGAGAACAGAGGACACCTGTTGTGATGTTGTCCGCGTTGGGGAGGCGAGCGCCTCGCGGTCGGCGGTCCCGCTGCGGCTCTCTGCCTGGGAGCGTCACTGTGTAGCGGTGGACATAGCAGGAGCAGGCGGCCGTCCTCGTCGGTCTTCTTGATCCAGGTCTGTGGCCGGGACGGGTTCTTCCCCAGCCGGGCCCGCGCGGACCATGTCACGGGCCGCACCCGGGGTGCCAAGGGCGCGACTCCTATCGTCCGCCGCACCGGGAACCGGTTCTCCGTGAACCCGATGTCCGCGATCAGCACCCGCGGCCGGATGCACTTCATGGTCTTCACCGATTCGTTCGACGCGAAGGTTATGTGCCGCTTCGTCGCCCGGACAGTCGGGCAGTTCGACCGGAAGGTCCACCTGATCGTCGACGTCCGTGTCGATCTGCTGCGCGGTCGTCGCCAGACCGGCCTTGAGATCTCTCACCGAGCCCCCTCTCGTACTGGTAGGCGAAGTCCTGGAGCGTCACCTGGTACGCGCCGCCGTCGGCCTGTGCCGGGGTGGTGTTCGACTTCGGATGCTGCGCGATCTCGATGAACGCTTTGACTCCGGGCTCGATCTCAGCTTTGGCGACTTGAGCGACTCCAGTGTGGAGGGCACATTGCGGATCACGTTGGAGAAGGCCACAACCGTCTTCGTGTCGGACGGGTAGCCCTTGCCGTAGTCGGCGATCTGGTCGTCGGCAACGGGCAGCGGGGCGGGCCCGGGAGCATGAAGGGCGGGCGTCTGGGGCGCGGGCGTCCCGTCGGCTGCTGCTACCACCAACGGTGGCGGTCGCTCGCGATACGCCGGTCGCCGAGTGGTTGTACCGCGCGCGCGTTGCCTCTGGGGAAGAGCGTGCGGTAGTGGTCCAGCGCGGCGGCCGACGCCTGGACGGGATGGGTCAGCACGTTCCAGCGGACTCCCGGCGTGTAGGGGCAGACGGTGGTGGAGCCGAGGTAGCGGTAGGACTCGGTGCAGGCCGGCAGCAACGCGTCGAGCTCCACTGCCGGGACGTCCCAGGGGTCCTCGTCCCGGCGCGCCGAGGAGAGCAGCCGGTCCAGCGAGTCGTTGGACTCGCCGGGGTGGACGAAGACGCCGATCACCGCGTAGTCGCCGTCCCTGGCGGCGGACCCGCTGCCTTCCGTGGACCGCACGTATTTGAGGTGCTGCTCCATCGGGAAGGTCACTCCGCTGACGGTGTGCTCGGACGGGGTGTGCCAGTGCACGTCGACCAGCCGGTATGAGTCGCCGCCGATGCTCAGCCGACATTCCTGTCCGGGCAGCGGCTCGGCCTTGACCGTGCTCTCCTCGCCCCTTTCGCGCTCTGTCCGCTCTTCCTCGGGGCGCTGCTGCCGCGCACGCTCGAAGCGCAGCCGCATCGCGAGTGTCGCCGGGTGGTGGAATCGCAGAGGAGGAAGGACCGAACTGTCGGTGGCCTGCGGGCGGATGTCGACGGGGCTCTGCGAGAGCAGCGGACTGCTCGTGGTGGAGGGCGAGGGGGCGGTCAGAGACATGGGCGAGTGCACACCTTCGGCTGGGGCGGACGGCCCGGAGACGGGCCACGGATGTCATCTCCCCTCGACAGCGCCCGTGTCCGCACCCGTAACGGGCAAGATCACCTGTAGTGCTGAACCGGGCCGCCGCGGATTGACGTCCCGTACGTCTCGTACCGCAGTTCCGGCGCCCTGCGATCCGGATCCGGTCCGACAGCGCGGGCACCGGGACGTGCCAGACCCCGATCCAGAAACACCGGCCGAACACCCCCGGTCCTGGGCATCGCCGACGCCCTGGACACCCGGACACCCAGGGACTTCGATCAGGCCCTGCAGCTACGGTCGGCGCCGAGAGGGGGCGAGGTCGCCGCCCGCGTCGCGGTATTGGGACGAGACGACGTCCCAGGAGCGGGCGCTGCGCGCCCCGTGCGCAACCGAACGCTGTCGAGTGCGCCGGTACGCGGATGGCGGCGGCGGGTGCGCCTCCAGGACCATCGATGCTCCGTAACGCGGATCACGGGGGGACGTCATGGCGCGTGGGACCACTTCGGCATGCAATCGGCGGATTCTCGCGGTCTGTCTGGTGCTGTCGCTCTTCCTGGGAGCGACGGCGATGGCCTGCACGGCCAGGAAGGTCGTCAAGGTCGCCGCGGAATCGGTCGCCTACGCCACGGCGGACGCCTTCTTCACCGGTGGCCTCGGCTTCGGCAGGAGCATCGCCCCCACTCTGGCCAAGGGCGGTGTCTACAAGGGCGACAGAGCCGGCCTGTACGGCGGCACTCTGCGCAAGTCCAGCTGCGACGTGCGCGCTCTCATCTCCTTCCTCAAGAAGCCCGAGAACCGCGAGAAGGCCCGGGCATGGGCCGAGGTCCTCGACATCGACGGCGTCGACGAGATCGGGGCGTATCTCAAGAAGCTCACCCCGGTCCTCCTCGGCAACGACACCCTCGTCCGCAACCACGGCTTCAAGAAGGGAGAAGCCCACGCCTACGACGCCGTCCTCGAAGCCGGAACCGCAGTCCTCATCGACCTGCTCGGCCTGCCCGTCGTCAAGTGCAACTGCGGCAACCCCCTCGCCTCCACGCAGACGGGCCTCGGCGACTTGGAACTCGACTTCAAGGGCAAGAAGTGGAAGTACGAGAAGAAGCGGGCCGTGAAGGTCGAGGAGAGTCCCCGGAAGCAGTCCGTGGTGGTCCTCGCCGACGTGGAGGAGGCGGGCAAGGACATCGAGCGCCAGCCCGGCGCCGACGGCGTCGAGGACGACGAGCGGATCGCCTCTGGTCGGCCAGTCGCCGTACCCGACCTGCGCGGCCGTACGGAGGCCGATGCGCGCACCGAGCTGGGGCGGCTGGGCCTGAAGACGAGGACCGAGCCCGTCCCCGGCTCCGACGCCGAGCACGGCAGCGTCGTGGGCCTCGACCCCGAGCCCGACACGGAGGTTCAGGCCGGCTCGACGGTCACCTTGGAGGTGGCGGGCGAGGGCGCCGGAACGCCGCAGCCCGGGACAACGCAGCTCGGGACGGTGCCCGACGTCAGGGATCTGACTGAGGCTGAGGCGAAAGAGCGGCTCGCCCAGTTCGGACTGACCGCGGTCGTTCAGTACCAGGATGCCGCCGACGTCGAACGCGAAGGAGTAGTCGGGCAGGCCCCGGCACCCGGTGCGGAACTGCCGGAGGACGGCTCGGTCACGATCAATGTACGCCGTCCGTCGGGCCCGGATCCCTCGCCGACCGACGGGGGGAGCACCATTGCGGAGACCCCGTCGGAGCCTGGGGACGCGTCCACCGGCGGTGCCGACGGCGGGCAGTGAGCAATGAGAGCGGGCGCTCGACGGCGCCGCCCGCTGCTCGACGACGTCCTGATCCCGATCGACTGGCAAGGGGCGTCCGCCCTGCACGGTGGGCGCGCTGGGGCAGCCGTGAGTCCCTCGACCCGGTCCACGTCGTCCCGACGTGGTCGCGGAGATCAGCGCTGACACGGCCCAGGCCTGGCGTGCCACTGCGGTTCGGGTCCCTGGTGAGCTTGGGCGGCTCCGTGGGCAGGGGCACGGCGGAGAGCCTCGTCTGTACGTGTCCTGTGTGTAGCGGAAGTCGGGGGCTAGGCCGTTTCGTTCGGATCAGTCAGTGGGTCAGACCTGAGGTGAGAGGGGTACGACCAGGAGCCGGATTCAACGGGGAACCTCTTAGCGGCTCCGGGCGTCTGATCATGAGAGAGGATCACGGGCGTATGCGGGGGTAGTACGTATGGCGATCACGTTGGCTGAGGAGATCATGCTGCTGTCGCTGGACGATGAGTCCGGGTCGGCGAAGCAGCGGCAGGCCGCTGGGTGGGCGGTGTCGGGCGGGATCCTGCTCGAACTGGTTCTGGCCGGGCGGGTTTCCGTTGTGGGCAAGCACCTCGAACTGACAGACACGACGCCGACCGGGGACCAGCTGCTCGACAGCCGGACGGTATTGATTGAGACGTGGCTGCGCGGTCGCAAGCAGCGACGGGTTACGGATTGGCTGACGAGAGATCAGGCCAAGGCTGTCGGTGCGGCTCTAGAGAGCTTGTGCAAGCGCGGAGTGGTTGTGGAGGAGAAGCACAAGGCACTCGGCGTCTTCCCGATGCGGCGCTATCCCGAGGCCGATGGCGCCGTGGAGACCGAGTTGCGGGAACGGCTCCGCGCCGTCGTACTGGGCGGTGCCGAGCCGGACACACGGACTGCGGGGTTGATCGCGTTGATCCACTCCGCCAAGCTGCACCGCCTGGCCTTTCCCGACGGTCCGCGCAAGCAGGTCGCCGCGCGGATGGGAGAGGTGGCCGCCGGGCAATGGGCGGCCGAGAGTGTCCGTGCTGCCCTCCGCGACATGCAGGCGGCTATGGTCGCGGTCACCGTGGTCACGGCGACCATGGCCGGGAGTTAGACCATTGCTTCGGATCATCGGGCGGACCAGATGAAGATGCCTGCGGTGTAGAGTCCGGTGAGGTAGATGGTTGCGGTCTTCTCGTAGCGGGTGGCGATGCCGCGCCATTGCTTCTAGCCGTTGATGCACCGCTCGACGGTGTTGCGTTGTTTGTATGCCTCGCGGTCGAAGGCGGGTGGTCTGCCGCCTTGGTTGCCTCGCCGTAGGCGGTGGGCCGGCTGGCTGGCCGGGACGGGGATAACCGCGCCGGATTCCGCCTGCACGCCTACAAGTGCGGGCAGTCCAGCCGCCGTCTCTTTCAACCGAGCACGGAATTCTGCCATGCGTTGGTCGGCCTCGCCGAACGCTCGCCGACGCCGTCCCCCACGTGAAGGGACGTTTCCCGTCGGGCAACCGAGACCTGCCTGCCACAGTGAATGTGGAGCGCGCGGCCGGCCGGGCACCGCGGGCTCAACGCGTCCGTCAGGAATTCACAGGCACGCCCCGCCTCCCGAATACGCTCAGTAGTAGTCGCCCCGCTCGCGGTCCTGTCCCGTCGGTTCCAGTTCTTCCCGCTCGAACTGCACCAGGAAGTCGTGGTCGTCCAGCATCACCGCATAGGCCGGTGGAGTGTCAGGTCTGGTGGGCTCGGTGATTCCGAGGATGGCCCCCAGCTGGCCCATCAGTTCCGGACGCCTGGGCGAACTGACCACCCGGACTTCCGCATAGAAATGGAACGCGTCCTCCGCCGCCTGCCCCATGCCGAGGTTCCAGCCCTTCCCTTGTCACTTGTGCGTGATCTCTCCGTCGAGGGAGACATTCAGATGACTGCCGTCCCGGCTGAGCCAGCCCAGCTGGGCCCGCCCCTTCTTGCTGAGTGCATGTCCCACTCGAAGGGCTGCCCAGCGGTCCGTGCCGGACGTCCCCCCCGGGTGCCGGACCGCGAGATGATGCGTGAGGTGTACCCCGCATGCGGCTCAGGACAGGATCGCGCTTCTCCGGAGCGATGTCCCGCACGAACAACTGGCCTTAGCAGGCTGATCGCGGTCATGCCCGCCCGTGGCGGTGTGATCGCGCCCCACCGGCTCATCGGATGGCAACCCCGTCCCACAGCGGGCCGCCAGCCAGGTCTAGCACCTCTGACACGACTGTGGTGAAGACCTTCGCATCCCCGGCGATCGCCTGCGCGGCAGCTTGGGACAACGCTCGGTGCACCCCGGGGTCGGCCGCGGCCAGCCGCCGCGACAACCACTTGCCTCCGCCGAGCCAGTGCCCGCCGACCAGCAGGACCAGCTCCGAGGCGCGCTGCAGCATGTGCGAGACCAAGTACACCCGCTCTGCAGGGTCCGCGCAGCCACGCAGGTCATCGAGCAGGTCGGTCAGGACGTATCGCTGGTAGTCCCGCTCACGGTCCGAGAGCGGCGGCGGGCCCGCGGCCCAACGCTTTCGCGCCTCGTCCTGGAGCGAAGCGCCCAGCCCATCCGTGTCTACCAGGAGCATGCCGTCAGCACACATGGCGAGCAGCGGCGAACTCCGCTTCGCGGTCTCCTGGTCGGCGAAGCTGTGCCAGACGGCCTCGGTTTGCACGAACAGCTCCACCGGCCAGCCGCGGTACACCAGGTTCTCCCGGTTAGGCGCGGGCGGTCCGTCCAAGAGGACCACGATGTCCAGATCAGACGTGGGCGTCCGGCGGTCGGTCAGCACGCTGCCGGCGAGGAAGACCGCTCGGGCGGCGGGGAATCGGTCCCGCGCCAGCTCGTGGGCGGTGAGCACGGGGTCATCCATGATCGCAGCGTACGTGCCAGCGTTGGTCCCGTAGGAGGGTGGGTCCACCCACCACAGCGGGTGCACCTGCTCCTCATCAACTTTCATGCGTTCTATGGACAGCGAGTGATGCCGAACCCACCGACAAGTGCTTCGTTTCTTAGCCTACGCAGCCAATGGCGTCCTCGTGCTGCAAAACGTCTGCCAAGTTGGGGAGGTCGCAGCGTCACTTCTTGTGTGCGAAGGCGTCCGCGAGTTCGGCTGTCGGTTGGCGTGCACGGGTGGGCGGCATGTCCCTCGCATGCGCCCGCAGCGCAGGACGGCCTCTGCCAACACCACAGGCAGGCCGCGCTGTTGAGCGCCCACACACAATCTTCACGACGGGTGGGTTAGAGTCCGCCCCTACACCCACACATGTTCAGGAGCCCTCATGCCCGTGCAGGAGAACACCGACCTCAAATCCCAGTACGCCGACAAGGTCGCCGCCGACCTGGATCAGAACACGGCCGAACAGGGCCGCATCCGCGCCGAACTCGAAGCCCTGCAGACACAGCTCGCGACCCTGGAGCAGGACCACCTGCTCCTGCAGCGTATGAGCGACGCCCTCGCCGCCGCCAAGGCGGTCCCCGAGACTGAGACTCCCGCGACGCGCCACGGCGGCAAGCCCTCGTCCGCCCCGGCGGCCGAGGAAGCGCCGAAGAAGCCCGCCGCGAAGACGGCTACGGCGAAGAAGCCTGCGGCGAAGAAGGCGGCCGCCAAGAGGGCACCGGCCGCTCCGGCGCCCGCGGCCGCGAAGCAGAAGGCTGTGAAGAAGCCCGCGGCCACGAAGCAGACGACGGCGAAGACGACCGGCGGAAACGGTCCTGCGCTCGCCGACCTGATCCACGCACACCTCAGCTCCGAGGACGAGCCGCGTACGGCGGGCGAGATCGCGAAGGCTCTCGCCGCAGCTCACCCCGGCCGCAATGTGAACGACAACCTCGTGCGGACCACGACTGAGCGTCTGGTGGCCCGCAGCAGGGTCGAGCGTGCCAAGCAGGGCTCCACGGTGTACTACACGGCTCTCCCCGCCAGTGCCGCACCCTCCCCCGACGCCGCTGGGGGATCCGCAGCTGCCGCCGTTTGACCGGACGCGACTGGGCGGCCGGACGGCGGGGACAGCCGTGGCCGGGACGGTTGGGCGTACGGTGCGATGAGCCCTGACGGCCACTGCCTGTCAGGGGAGGAGCCCGGACTCTCATCCGCCCCTGCCGTACCCGCCCAGACGGTTGCCGTGCCGGGCTCGACCTTCTGGCTGTGTCGGTGTCTTCGGGAGCCATTCGGCAGCGAACCTGGAGTGGGAGTCCTGCGGCACCGCCAGAGGCTCGCGGGAGCGGACTGTTCCCGGTTCCCTCCCGCGCGGCTCTAGCGTGTGGATACCGGATTCCCCCGGAACCGTCATCGTGAAAGCATCAAGCGATGACCGAGACGAGCAGCGACGATGGCCGCACCTTCCTGCGCGAGACCGAACGGGTCGTCAACGAGATCGCTCAAGGGCTCCGCACGTTGGACGCTGGTGTGGGCTGGTTCTCCTGCCTCGCCCCGACAAGCCAGCAGGAGGTACTGCAGGAAGTCGCCGGCTATGCGATGCAGGCGCACGTTACAGCTGCGGACGGCCGTGCGGGGGTGGCGCGGTCCGGAGTGAAGCCCACGGCTAACCCCTCGGTAATGATCTGCATGGACCCGCCCCGCTACGGGTTCGCGGGCCTCCCCGCCGCCGAGTACGTCAAGGCATTCCGTGTTCTGGTTTCCGTGTTCGCCATTGCCGACACTCGCCGCCGCGAGACGTACTGCAAAGGCGTCTGCGGACATGCATGGCACAACCTGCCAGCTGCAACCGAGCAGCCGTAGCGGCCATTCCGGCTCTGGCCGGGCTGGATATCGGGCGGCTCCTCTCGTGTGACGCCCGGTCGGCTGGCCTGGGCTTGTTCGGCCTGGGCCTTGGTGTGAGTGAGGCGGTACGACTCAGTGCCGATCTGGATGATGGTGCCATTGAATTCGCGGAACTTGTACAGCCGGTGAACATCGAGGCCGGCGTGATGGCGAAGCCGGTGTCGGCTTGTGCGACCTGTCGCAATGCCTTGAGTCCGCCCTACCGGATCCGCCTCGAGTGCTCGGCGGCTCGGCAGGGCCTGTCGGCGATGGTGGCGGTGTCGGCGGTAGCGGGGCAGGTCGCTCCGCCACGTCGGTGAGCGCGGATCACGCTGCCGAGGGGCAGGCGCGACGCCTGTCCTGTAGACGTGTTCACTGTGCGATTGCCCGCGCTGATGGGTCATGTGGGTCAGTTGCGTCGGTCAGCATCCGCGCGAACCGGGGCGACGGGGCGAGGCCCCGGTTCCTCCTGCAGCTCGCCAGCGGAACGCCCGGTAATGACGCACCGCCTATTGCGCGGCACCGAGGCGAACACATGAGTCACGAAGAGCGCCAACGTCGCCCGTACACGGTTCACTTGGTGTGTATTCACACCCTCAACATGCTCCTGAACAAGCCCGACCGGAAGACCTGGCGGAGTCCTGCTAGGCACTGGGCGCGAGAACGGAGTGCTGGCCAAGAGAATGATCGACAGCGAGGATGGGGGACTGCGCTCCTCCATTCGTCAGTCAGCCCCCCCGCGAACATCGGGCGCCGGCAAGGTCAGTGACCGATCGCGGTCCTGGCGACTGCTGTCAGGGGGATGTCGACGCCTGGCCAGGAGACGCCCTGCCGGACGGTGACTTGGTCGACGGTCCAGAAGGCACTGTTGGCGCCGGTGTAGCGGAAGCGGAGCTGGAGGGTGCTGGCGCCCCGCGGAGGGGTGAGTCTCAGCTTTTCGTAGGTGTTCACTGCGTTCCGGTACGACTTGACGAGGACGGGTTCGCCGTCGTCCCACACCGCGTAGACCTCGCCGGTCTGGGGGCCGGCGAGCCGGTAGTGGCTCGCGTAGCCGACGGTGACGGGAGCGGCGCTGATCAGCTGGTGGTCCGGGCTGATCAGCGTCGAGTCGAACCGGCCCGCGTCGTGCCTTCTGTCGTCCCACTCGTCGGAGTCGGCGACGGCGAACACATTGCGTGCGCGAACGTTGGCCTCCCTGCCCTGGCCCAGTTGTGTGTTGGTCCAGAACTCGTCGGTGGCGAACGACCAGCCCCGCCATTCGGTGACACCGCCGGCCGGCGTCCTGGAGTTGTCGACGGTCCAGCCCTTCGGCGGTGTCGTGGTCCAGCCCTTGACGTCCGCGCCGGGGCGGGTCTCGTCGGCCCGGGGCTTGAGAGATCCGCGCAGGGAGTCGAAGGCGTCGGGGGCGAGGGCCGGGATCGCCTTGCCGTCGAGGTTCCATGCCGGACTGGGTGTGACGCCCTGGTGGGCCAGGACGGTGGGTGCGATGTCGGTGATCTTGACGTCGTGACGGACAGAACCGGCGGGAATGCCCTTGCCCCGAGCGATGACGAACGTCTTCCGCTCACCCGGAGTGTTGCCGCCGTGTCCGCCGAGCGGGGTGTGGCCGTGGTCGGCGGTGACCAAGACGAGCCAGTCCTCCTTGGCGTGGCGGGAGCGTGCAGCGACGGCGTCGAGCAACCGACCGATCCGGCGGTCGGCCTGCTTCAGCGCCGCGGTGTACTCCGCACTCGCGCTGCCGGACATGTGCCCGGCGAGGTCGACCTCGTCGAGGTGGACGAACACGGAGTCCGGGTTGCCGTTGCGCAGGTAGTCCGCTGCCGTGGCTGTGGTGGCCGTGTCGTCGTCGCCCATGAGGCGGAGGTCGGTCTTGGCGCCGAACACGTCCGTGGAGATCTCCGGCCAGTTGCCTACCACGAGGGTGGAGAAGGCCGGGTCGGCCGCCTCGAGACGGGTGGAGTAGTCGGGGTACTTGTCGAAGGCCGCGCCGGAGAAGTTGTTGTCTGTGACACGGTGCTTGTCGGGCCATACGCCGGTGGCGATGGACGACCACCCCGGTCCGGAGTAGGTGCCCGCGAGTGGGGCGGCGTAGAGGTTGCCGGTGCCGGTCATACCGCTCGTCATCAGTGACTTCAGCCGCGGCAGCTCGGTCTTGGCCAGGACGTCGAACGCCGCCCCGTCCACTCCGATGACCAGCGTCTTGGTGCTCCTGGTGCCGTTGGGCAGGGATTTGTACGTCATGGCGTCAGCGGCGGGCCTGTCCGCTGTCGTGGCCGGGGCGCCGGCCTGCGCGGGGCCAGCCGGGGACAGTGTGGCAGCTGTGACGACGAGGGTGGCGAGCGCGAGCCGGGCGCCTGGACTGAGAGCCATGGGCAGTCCTTCCGAAAGAGGGGGGATCGGGCGTCAACGACGCCCCGAGACAGAAGACTTCCGGCCCCCACTGATGAAACGGATGCGAAAGGATCACCGCCTGGTGAACAGACAAGGAAGGTCGGCCCAGACCCGTTACATATCGGTTATCACAATCTGCCTCGGATGCGAGCGCAGATGCAAGAGGCTGAGTCCCCGTCAGAACACCACCGACGAGGCTGCAGTTGTGGAAACGTGCGGCGCGCGCGCCACCGGTGCTGGGCCGGGATCCGGGCGGCCAGCAGTTCAGCGATGTCCTCGTCCTGGCCCGCTCCCTCGGAGACGTCTACCAGAGCCGTGGCGAGGAGTCAGTCTTCGACTCCGGCGCTCAGCCGTACAAACGCCTCGTCCTGCCGGCCGTGCCGGGCCGGCAGCCGCGCGAAGAACCCCAGCGCGGACCCTCCGACCGCTGCGTACGGCCGGGCCAGCGCGATCGCCCCCTCCGCCCGCCCCCAGCTCTGAGGCAGTTCCGCCTGGGCCAGGGCAGCCGGCCACCAGCGTATGGCGACGTATGGAGCGAGCAGCTCCGACGCCTCCGCCTGCCGCCCCTGCTCACCGAGCAGCCGCGTCCGCTCGCGCGTGGACAGCCTAGAAACCACCACTGCCATCGCGGTACGCAGCCGAGGCGGCCGCATCTCACCCAGCTCGCCCAGGCCTGCCCGCCACGACCGTCGTCTACGAACCCGCCCCTGGACACAACCGAGGCAGAGCAGGGGGATCCGTTGGCTCGGCTCCTGGCCGTGGGCGCCGAGCAGACCGGTGCTGCCTCGGGGCGGCTGTGTAGGTGAGACGGATGTGGGAGCGCACGTCGGCAGCGGCCGGCAGCCGGTTCTCGCCCGAGAGACCGGGGGTGTCGTGAGACGTTGCGGCGGCAGCGGATTTCACCACATGGCGGGGACCTGAACATGAAATCCTTTGGCCCGCAGGCTCCTTGGGTGGTCGGATGGGCGTATGAGTCTTCCTCCTGTCAGGGTGGCCGAGGTCGTCGTGCCGGTCTTCGTCCGTGACTTGACGCCCACTGATCTGCCGGCCTGTACGTGGTCCGGCTCGACCGCGCATCTGATGCAGGTGGAACGGGAGTTGGTACGTGCGGCAGCGGGGGATGTGGACTATCTGGCGGTGTGCACCCGACGCGCCGATGTTCCGGTGGCGATCGGGGGCGTCGACTACCGGGTCACGGCCGGCGTGGGCACACTCTGGCAGCTCGCGGTACTTCCGGCCGTGCAGTCGTGTGGTCTGGGCGCCGTGCTTATCCGGGCCGCGGAGGACCGCATCAGGTCACGCGGTCTGCACAGGGCCGAGCTCGCGGTGGAGGAGAGCAATCCACGGGCCCGGACCCTGTACGAGCGACTGGGCTACCTGGCCCACGGTCGCCGACCGGACGCCTGGGACGTCCAGGCGCCGGACGGCTCACTGCTCCGGTACGAGACCATGTGCACGCTGATGCACAAGGACTTGTCGTAGGGGGCGCCGGGTGGCGATGGAAGTATGGGCACCGATTTTCTCACTCGCAGGCGTTGCCCTCGGCGGCGGCCTGACGGCGCTCTCCCAGCGCGCCGCTCAGCGCTCCGCCGAACGGCTGGAGGAACGCCGCCAGGCAGCGGCCACCAGCGAGGCGCGCCGAGCAGAGCAGATGCAGGCGATCAAGGACTTCATCGCCTGCGCCCAGGATGCCGAACGGGCGGCCTACGGACGTCCTGAGGCCTGGGGCGACGACGAAGACTGGAACAGTACCGCCTCGGGCGTCATGACCAGGCTCTGGATCGCTGAACGGCACCTCGTGCTGCTCGGCGACGCGGACCTGCACGGCCCTGTGCACACGTACGGTCGGGCGCTCAACCAGGCGGTGTGGCGAGAGATCGGCGACGTCGAGGTCAACGAGCACATCGAGGAACACAAGATCGCCTTCATGGCCGCAGCACGCGCGAGCCTCGCATCCCCTTGAGTCCAGGCAGATAGGTGGGCCCCGTTAGCGGGGCCAGATGCCTTCAGCGGGGTCGAGGTCGGGTGCGTACGGCGGCAGGTTGTTAGATGGTCGGCCAGTCCCGGAGTGCGGCGAACTCCCGCAGGCCGGCGGCGGCCTTGTGGACGTTGAGACTGCCCCTATGTTGCGTCAAGCGGCAGAAGACGAGGAAGCAGGGCGACCGCGGCTGGATCTGACGGTAGATCTCGCGAGCGACGTATCCGACGCGGGACTTTGGAAGACGACTCAGGAGTTCCACGCGGTCGTTGCCACGGGCAGCCTCCTGTCGCGGCTGCTGGGCGGCAGAGCACGGGCGGGCATGGGCTGCGAGTACTGGGGGCGCACCTGTGCGGTGGCGGGAGAACATCGACGGCCCCTGGTCGAAGTCGCGGTACTCCTTGGGTGGCGCCGCTGGGCTTCCTGACGGTGTCCGCGCTCGACCTGTACGACGAGGAGCGGCACCGGCCGCAGGGCTGGCGGCTGGCGACGACGTTCCAAGAGAGTTCCCCGCGTCGTCCAGCCGCTGCGCCCCGCAGTGCCGGGTGCTCAGGTTCGGGGTTCCATGGCTCCGAGGCCCAGGACCCGGAGCGTGTGCTCGGCCATCTGGAGGTGGCCGACGGCGTTGGGGTGGGCCGGGTCGTCGAGCCAGGCGATCGGGTCGGCGCCGTCGAAGTGCTCGTGCCAGTGCGCCTCATGGTCGACCAGCAGTACGCCGGCTTCCTTCGCGATGTCCCGTACGGTCTGGGCGTACGCCGGGAGCGTGCCGCGGGTCTCGCGGCCGGCGATGCTGGTCAGGACCGGGGTGTGGAGGACGATCTGGGCGTCCTTGCCCGTACGGTCGATGAGTTGGTGCATGGCGTCGTGGAATTCCGGCAGTCCGGCCAGGCCGGCGCGCGCGTCGTTGGTGCCGAGCGATATGGACAGGACGTCGGGTGCGAAGCGTCCGATCAGGTGGTCGTAGGAGCCGAGCACGTCCACGGCACGCCAGCCGGAGACACCGGTGTTGACGACGATGTCGGTCAGCCGGTCCATCTGCCATCTGACCCGTTCCTGCAGGTGTTCCACCCAGCCGCGTGCGCCGTGGGTGTGCAGTACTGCCTGGGTGATGCTGTCGCCGGTGGCCACCCACGTCATGGGTGCTGCAGAGAGGCGGATCATGCCGTTCTCCTCCAGTGCGGTCGTGGCTCCGGCGGCTGCCGGGCGCCTGCTGTCCTGTTTCTAGATCAGAAACATAACGCCCACGCACCCTGCCGCCTTCCCGCTGCCCTCTTCACGGTGCGGTCCCCGCAGCTCCAGGCAGTCCTGCTGCATCCCCTGGAGCCAACAAGCCGACGCCGTGCCCATCGGCGTCGACACCGGGGCCGTCGGCGTCCGCCTCGTCGTCCTCAGTTCCGCTCACCTTGCCCATAACCGTTCTGCCGGAAGCGCCGTGCCGGGCTTGTGGGGTCACAGCGGAAGCCTGCCCACCCCGGAGCCTGACTTGGCAGGGCCTCTGGCCGTATCCACGAGCCACACATGCCTGGGTTGGGGGAGGCTGGCGGTGCCCAGCCCGGAGCGGCGGCAAAGGAGGCCATCCCCGAGCGTAGCGGGTGGCCGTCCGCCGGTTCTGTGAGCCAGGCGGGCGAGACCTGGCCGGGTGGTTTCGGTGCAGGGGCTGGCGTGCCCTCTTCGGGCGCAGGTTTCTGCCTCCGGCGGACTCGGGCGGGGGTCGGTCTGTTCGGTTCCGTCGGCCGCCCCTGGCCGGGGGAGTCCCGTGCGAGAGGGCGGGCGAGGCGGAGTTGGCGTGGCCGGCCAGGACGATCCAGGTCCAGCGGTCGGCAGCGGCGGAGTCCCGGAGCTGCGGGCGGGTCCGGCCGAGCGTCTGCTTGAGCTGCGGAAGGCGTGCTCGACCTCGAACGTTCACGGGAACGCCTGCCGGCATCGATCCACGTCCTGGGCGCTCGCGGCGGTGCCGGGCCACCAGAGCCAGACGGGTTTGTTGTCGCCGCCGCTGGGCAGCTTCGCGACGGTCAATCGGATCGCGGTGCCCTCGGTGATCGGCAAGGTGCCCTCGTGGTCGCCCTGCCCCAGGCTGCCCGCCTGGTCAGCCGGGGGTGCAGCCGGTCCCAGGCTTGCGCGGTCGCCTTCCCGTATCGGCTGGTGTGGGGAAATCCCGAACGGGTTCGAGTCCCGTTCGGCACCGTGGGATGAACGCCAAGCTCAACGGCATCGGCGCCGGGCCTTGGTGTCGGGGGCGCGGTTGCCCGCGCCCCCTTGGGGTTGCGCCGAGTCGGTGAGCGGGTTCAGACGATGTACTGGAGGTAGACCCTGATGGAGAGGTCCTCGAACCAGCCCGAGTCCACGCGGATGTGCACGAGTTCCCCCTCCAGGGGCACGACGTTGTGCACGGTCATGACCGCGTCTCCCATGAAGGCCTTGCCGGTGGCGGGGTCGAACTCCGTGATGCTGGCGGACACCGGGCTGTAGGGTCCCCCCAGGCCATCCGCTTCCAGCACCCTTTCGAAGACGCCTTGGCCCCGGAGGTCGTAGTAGTAGCCGATCTGCTGCAGATCCGCTTGTTCCGTGCCCCCGCTTCCGCCCGTGGGCGGGACCGCTTGCTCGGGCCCGGCCTTCACTGCGCTGCCGCTTGCTGTGTTCCCGGTCGCGGGTTCACGAAGATTGCTGTGGGTCATGTCCGTTCCCTTCAGTGAGGAGGGGATTCCCGACATGGCGCAGACATGTCAGTGTCCGCACGCCTGCCTGTGCGGGGATCTCCAGAGCACCGGACCGTTCGCGCGGGTGGCTCGACGAGGGAGGATGTCTCGGCCTCGCTGTGCGAGCCGACCGCGGACGTTCCGGTTTCCCCTCTCATGGTGGGCTGGATCCGTGTCGCTGCGGCCCCCTGAATTCAGGGATGTACAAAATGCGGATCAGAGGGCAGCGGATCAGCGGGTCAGCGCGGCGCTGAGTTCGTCGCGCCCGTCTGCTCCGGTCTTGCGGAAGACCGCCTTGAGATGGTCGTTGACCGTGTACGCGGACAGGCCGAGGCGGCGGGCGATCTGCTTGACGGACGCCCCTGTGCGGAGCTGCGTGACGACGTCGCGTTCCCGGGGGGTGATGCCGTACCACTCGCACAACGACGGCAGGACCAAGTCCCATGTGGCCCCCTGGACGACGAGGGCGACATCGCCTGTGGCGTCCGCGTCGAGCACCTGGCCCTGACAGGTGGTCCAGCGGCCGCAGGCGGCCGGGGGTGCGCACACCAGGGGAATGGACGCGTCCTGACGGCCTGCTTCCGCCCGAGCGACGAGGGAGAGCGAGACGAAGAAGGCTTCCGGGATCCACGAGGGGATGGCGTGCGCCGACCACTGGTCCAGCCACAGCTGCGCCTGGGGGCTGACAGCCTTGATCCGGTGGTCGGAGCCGACGGTGATCACTCCCGCCGACAGAGGGGGAACCTCGGGGCAGAGAGGACCGGCCGTCGCGTACCGGCGCAGGGCGGCCAGCAGCGCCGGTACGAGCCGGGCCGCCCGCTGGGCGTCGTCTTGGCCGAATGGCGCGGTGCCTTCGCAGCGGAGCAGCCCGAGAGCTCCCCACACGCCGCGCCTGTCCTGGAGAAGCAGGCGCAGCTCGGAACTCGCCCCGTAGGCGGTGAGAATCTCCCGCACACGCGGGTCAGGCGCGGGCGACCTGTCAGTGCCCGCGCCCACGACGACAGCCGGGGTCCGCAGGAGAGTCGGAATCGCCGACCGCTGCCGGTCACCCCCCAGATGCCGGTGCATGACGAGCTCCCTGACCAGCGTGGGGTCGTATTGGTGCCAGAAACTGAAACTGCCCAGCCCGGGACCGGTTGCCGGGTCGGTTCCCACCAGGCTCAGCGCGTCGTGGGCCACGATGGGGGCGAGCACGCGCGAAATCCCTGCGCCGACCTGTTCGGGGCCGGTGTTCTGGCTCGCAGCGGCATAGAGGTCACACGCCAGACGCCTGTCGTCGAAGAACGTAAGGCTCATATCGCCCAATTATCCCCGAGTGCGCGAGGTGCGGCCCAGGCTGGGAACAAAGTGTCTCCATGGGCCTTGCATGAAACGTCGTGGCTGCATGCTCTGCGTGAGACCGAACACCGCCGCAGCGGTCTTCCCCGACGACCCCACCAGCTTCACCGTCCCCACCGACGGCGAAGCCTCTGCGGCATCCCGCGCCATCACCGCCCACCTCCCCGGACTCGCGACCGCGCAGGCCTGCCGCTTCACGGGTTTCTCCGCATGAAACTGGCAGCAGGCAATTGCGTCGGAGCCTGGATGACGTCAAGCCGATGCTGACCTTAGGCTCTCGGTGAAAGGCAGGTGCAGTGGATCAAGACGTCTTGGACGAAGCAGTCTCGGGGCGGGGAGGCCGCTGCCCGCAGGAACGCGATGCCGGTCGGCTTCTCGTTGCCTCGGGTGCCCTCTGGGTTCGCCCACTTCGTCCAGATGTCCGAACGTGACGGCTTCGCGCCGCGTTCGAGCCAGAAGGACCTTCGCGAGATCGGTGTCAGCCTGCGGGACGAAGGCGGTCGGCTCCGAGTGCTCGCCCGTGTGGAGCCGCTCTTCGGGTTGCCGCCTCGGCCGCGCAGGCCGCCGGCGGTTCGACTGCTTCCCGGGCAGTGGGTCCGCTGTCAGCTCTCATCCGTGCCCTGCCTGAGCACTGAGAGACCTGAGCACTCTGGGAGGTACGCGGACCCCGGCCGGTCGGGGCAGATGCGTCGGCGACATGCCGACCTTTCTTCTCACACGTTCGGTCGCCGGCTCAACCGGTCGAGCGCGGCGGTGAGAACGTCGTCGGCCGCGGAGAGAACTGACCTCTCGCGCAGGCCGGCGAGCCGGGTCCGCTGCTTCTCGACGAGCCGGGAGAGGTCGGCGTCCCGGCGGATCGCCTCGGCTTGGGCCGCTTCGAGGTCTTCACGCAAGTGAGCGAGCTGGGCGTCCGCCTGCGCCTGGGCCCAGCGCCGGGTGTCCTCTGCCTCCGACTGAGCCCGGTAGAGGCGGTCCAGGAGCTCGTCCCTCGCCGCCCGCAGGGCCGTCACCTCAGCCGCCAATTCCTGCTCGCGCCTGCGCTGAGCACGTCTGATCACTCGCAGTGCACGCCAGGCCGCACGCCGGGCACGCAGTTCGTCGAGCTCGCTGCTGAGCGCGTCGAGCTGCTGGCTCAGCGCCCGGCCTGCGAACGAGAGCGACTGCAGACGCTCGCGGAATGCATCCGGCCAGCTGGGCGGGATGAGAATGCCGCGCTCCCGCGCGATGAACTCGGCCGGCTCGACGTCGTCCCGTACGAGCGCCGATTCACGGGTCGTCACCTGCTCCTGCACCTGACGGCTCAGCTCTGCGAGCAGCCGTCTCTCTCGTTCCTCGGCTGCGGCGAGGGCGCGCACTGCCTCGTCACGCGCGTCGACTGCCCTGTACAGGGAGGCCAGCAGGGGGACCTTCAGCTCCAGAGCCGGATAGTACGAGTCCCACAAGGCCTGCCGTCTCTCCGGGCCGGGCGGATCGGGCAAGCTCTCTGCAGCGATGTCGAGCAGATGCTGCACCACGTCGCGGGTGGGCATTCGCTCCCCGGCCATCTCCTTCTGCAGCGTCGTCTTGGAGACGCCCGAGGCATCGCGTAGCCGGCCGTCACCTCCGGTGCCTTCCCTCCCCTCGACGCGGAGCGCGAGCTCGTCGGCCATCCGCTGAATCGGCCACGGACTCCAGCGCAGCGTCCGCAGCGGGTCCAGCACCACCGCCCGCCAGGTGCGGAGCCACGCCTGGATCTCGGGCGGCAGGTCCTTGCTCACCGGATTCATAGGGCGACCGGCCATGCCTCCAGCCGCCCCTTCCATTGATTCCCCCCGGGAGCCGACCACGGTCCCGCTTCCGCGCCAATCGGGCCGTCCGCGACGCTTGGTCAGACGCCGAAACACCACGTCCCGAAGACAGGAGTCCACCATGCTCGATTCCCATCGCCCGGCGCAGAGGAATCCCGAATCCTCGCCGGCGCCGGCGCCTCGGAGCCCCCGCCCCCGCATGCTCGCGGGGGCCGGCATCGGCGGCGTCGTCGTGCTCGCGGCGGCCCTGAACGGCGCTCCCGGATGGGCGCTCGCGACGATCCTCCTCGGCGGCCTGGCCGTCGTCCTGGTGCAGTCCGCCTTGCACGCGCTCATTCCGCAGGAGTCCGGCGACCGCCTGGCATGGTGGATCGACCGGCGAGACCAGCGCTCCCGGCGCCGACGTGCACTGCGCTGCCGGAACGGGCCCGAAGAGCGCCCCCCGTGCCGGGAGAGCGCCGATCTGCGCTCTGAAGAGCGTCGCCGAGGGCACGCCGGCGGTATCCGCTCTGACTGACCGTCAGGACGGCTGGCTGCACCCGGCGGCATCGAGCGCGTGCGCGGGATCCAGAGCGTGGCAGGCGTTCCGGCTGCGTCCTCGCCGTCCGCGACAACGGCTCGTCCATCGCCCGCAGAGCCGCCGACCCACGAGGGCGTCCCCGTGCGGTCGGGGTCGGCCGGCGCACGCGCGGGGGAGCGGCCCGCTCAGCTGAGGCGGGAGCGGTGACGCGGGTCGAGGCGAGCGCGCAGCACCGGCACGGGGGAGGGCTCCCTGGCGCAGCACCCGTCCCGAGGCCAGCAGGCCGGCCACGGAGCGGGCCATGTCTGCCGGCAGCCACGAGACGGCCTCGCGGAGCCGCGCCGCAGGAGCCGGCGTCCCTGGCCGGGCACGTCTGGTCAGCAGCGCCTGGTAGAGGCCGACAGCTGGCGCCAGGGCGGGCAGACCGGCTGCGCGGCCTCTCTCGTCCGACTGTTGTGCGCACTCGAGCCGTCGAGGTCCAAGTCGGCGTACAGCAACAGGTGGCACGCGCGATGGGCTCGCTTGCGGAGCGAGTCCCACTGTCCTACGCCACGGCCCGGGCCATGGCCGAACGCAGCGACATCGCCCGCGCAGACGGGCTGAGCCCGCTGGCTTTGTTCATGAGTTGCGTCAGCAGATGTACGCCTCGTCGAGCAGCGCGTGGATGGCGGCGTGTTCGATGTTCATGAGAATGGCAGCGGCCGTGGGGCGGCTAGCCGTGCAGTGGCGCCCACGAGTCGAGGGCTGTGCTCGATCACAGCCCGGTGGCCAGCCAGACGGTCACCGCCGCGGTGGCGATGAGCCCGACGTTGAGTGCGATCCGGCGGTCTTCACCAGTCAGGTGGACAGCGACCGCACCGGTCTGCAGGAGTACGAAGCCGATGGCCGCTGCCGGTGCCAGCGAGGGAGCGATACCTGCCAGTGGCGGCAAGATCAGGCCGGTCGCGCCGAGTATCTCGATCGTCCCGAGTGCCCTGAGGGCGGGCAGGGGGATGCGGTCGACCCAGACCATCATCGGTCGGAGTTGATCGCGGCTGCGGATCACCTTCAGCGTGCCTGCGTAGAAGTAGAAGAGGGCGAGCAGTCCCGCGACGATCCAATAGGCGATGTTCATCGTTCCCTTTCATGGGCCACCGGTTCGCGGGGCCCGTCGATTGCGTCGATCGCCAGAAGGGCCCCTGGAGAAGGCCCGGTCCGTCGTCCGAAGGATCCGGACATGAGAGGCGGAGGCACCAGGCCCCGCCGGTCGAAAGGAGGGCGGCCGGGCCGTTCCGTTCCGCCGACTTCAGGCGAGGTCTGTGGCGGGCTCGGTCGCGTAGCGGCTCATGGAGTCGATATTGGCCTGCGGCGTCAGCGGCCGGCCGCCGGCGAGCACTTCCTGGAGGTCTCGGAAGTACTGCACGTACAGGTCGGGGGTGAATGTGCTGAGCATGACGGCGGGTTGGTCGGTCAGGTTGGCAAAAGTGTGAGGAGTACCGGGCGGAACCATCACGAGCGTGCCCGTGGTGGCGTCGTGGTCTTCGTCCCCGACGGTGAACCGCACGGTGCCGGAGAGGATGTAGAAGCCCTCGTCGTGTCGGCCGTGGCGGTGCTGCGGCGGTCCCTGGGTGTGCGGGGCGAGGACGGACTCGGCGATCGCGAGGCGGTGGCCGGTGTGGCTGCCGTCCTCCAGAACGCGCATGCGAGTGGTGCCCAGAAGGATCGTCTCGCCGCCGCCGGGAGCCACCACTGACACGGCGGGGTCGGTCTGCAGCTCGCTGGTCTTTGCTTCATCGGTCATGCTCACGAGTGCACCGCCCAGGCCCTGCCAGTGTCCAAGACCCATTCCGCAGCGCCGATACCTCATGGGTATCGTTGCAGCGTGGAGCTACGGACCTTGCGTTACTTCGTGGCGGTCGCCGAGGAACTCCACTTCGGCCGGGCCGCCGCCCGACTGCATATGAGTCAGCCGCCGCTGAGCCGGGCGATCAAGCGGTTGGAGGCCGATGTCGGGGCCCTGCTGTTCGCCCGCTCGCCTACCGGCGTCACGCTCACGCCGGTAGGCACGGTGCTGCTCGACGAGGCGCGGGCCCTGCTCGAGCATGCCGACCGCGTCGGTGTGCGCGTGAGCGCGGCCGCCGGCGGCGCGATCATCACCGTCGGCATCCTGGGCGACGGTACCGCCCCGGGCGTGTCCAGGCTGGCCGCCGCCTACCGCCGAAGCCACCCCGGCATCGACATCCGTGTCCGCGACACTGATCTGACCGACCCAACGTGCGGGTTGCGCGCTGGACTGGTCGACGTCGCCTTGACTCGGGCGCCGTTCGACGAGACTGCCCTGACGGTGCGTGTGCTGCGGACCGATCCGGTCGGAGTGGTCCTGCGCGCCGACGATCCGCTGGCCCGCCACGACCGGCTGCGGCTGGCCGATTTGAACCGCCGCCGCTGGTTCCAGTTCCCACAGGGCACCGACCCCGTCTGGCATTCGTACTGGAACGGCGGCAGGCCGCGCGAGGGCCCAGTGGTGCGCGCCGTCCAGGAATGCCTGCAGGCCGTGCTGTGGAACGGCACGGTCGGCCTGGCCCCGCTCGGGCACGACCTGCCCGCAGGGCTGGCCGCGGTGCCGCTGACCGACATGGCGCCAAGCCGAGTGGTGGCGGTGTGGAACGAGGGCGACACCAACCCGTTGATCCGATCCTTCGTCGAGATCGCGACAGCCGCGTACCGCCACTGAGCACCGGTGACCGGTGCTGCCGCAGCTCGTGAACAATGCGAGCGCTGCCGTCCTTGGGACTGTCTCCCGAAGTGGTGAACTGCTGCTGCCCTGCTCGCGTACAGAGGCTGTAGCTGAGCACTGCGTCTGGCGGACGAGCACTGGACGAGTAGTTCCGATTGCGGTGTCCATGGACGCAGGGAGGGTGTCCAACATCGGGTTGTGACGACCGAGTGAGACACCCTCTTGACCGCACCTGGCAGCCCTGACCAACGATGAACCGCATCTGACCGGTGACCGCCCGGGCCTGCTCATCCTGACCGACAAGGACAACATCGCCGCCGTCGGTCGACGACACTCTGAGCGGCCAGCTCGACCTGACTGCTCGGCGTGTCTGGTTCAGCCCTGGAGGGCGGTGAGCCAGTCGGTCAGCAGGCGGTTGACCTCGTCGGGGCGTTCCTGCTGGATCCAGTGGCCGCAGCCTTCCAGCAGGTGGGAGGCGGACAGGGCGGGGAGGGTGGAGGGGAAGGCGTTGACGGCGTCGGCCATCCAGGTGGTGGAGGCGTCCAGGGCGCCGCCGATGAACAGGGACGGCTGCTTGATCGGGGCTCCGCGGTGGGGGGCGAGGTCCTCCCAGTCACGGTCCATGGTGCGGTAGCGGTTGAGGGCGCCGGTCAGGCCGGTGCGCTCGAACTCCGTGGCGTAGACGTCGAGGTCGTCCTCGCTCAGCCAGGAGGGGAGCTTGCCTGCGGGGAAGCGGTCGCGCAGCTGGCCGCCGTGGGCGACGAAGTGCGGGTCGGGCTCGCCCTGGGCGGGCATGGTGTCGGCGGACAGCGCCGCATAGAAGCCGGCGAGCCAGCCCCGGACGTCGGGCTCGATCTCCGCCTCGGCGCGGCCGGGCTCCTGGAAGTAGGAGACGTAGAACTCCTGCTCAGGGCCGCCGATCTGGCCGAAGACGTCAGTGGGGCGGGGGCCGCCCGGCGGCGCGTAGGGGACGCTCAGCAGGCCGACGGCGCGGAAGACCTCTGGGTGGAGCAGGGCGGAGGAGGCGGCGATTTGGGATCCCCAGTCGTGGCCGACGACGACCGCGCTCTCCTCGCCGAGGGCGCGCACCGCGGCGAGGTTGTCCTCCACCAGGTCGAGCATCCGGTAGGCGTCGGTCGCGGCGGGCTTGGAGGAGCGGCCGTAGCCGCGCACGTCGATCGCTGCCGCCCGGTAGCCGGCGGCGGCCAGGGCCGGGAGCTGGCGGCGCCAGGAGTACCAGGACTCGGGGAACCCGTGCACGAGCAGGACCAGCGGGCCGGTGCCCTGCTCGACCAGGTGCAGGCGCCCGGCCGGGGTCTCGATGGTGCGGTGGCGGAGTTCGGCGGTCGGCTCAGGCTGCATGGGCTTCTCCTCGGTTCGCCGGCGGACGCGGGTACCCGTCGATCATGCGGCGCGGCGGCCGTCCGACGCGATCAGCGTTGCCGTTCCGGCAAACTCGCAGGACAGGATGGTGGAACGGTGCGGCTGGAGCGGGAACGGTGACAGACGACGACCACCTGATCTTGTGCGGGCCGCAGGGCGGACGACGGCGGCCGCGGACCAAGCCGGCTCCCGGTCGCGGGGCCGGTAGCCCGCAGCCCTCGTGACCGATCCAGACCCGGTGCCGCTCAGCGTCGCGCAGCGGACGCAGGCACCAGGCGCCTTCGGCGGCCCATGCCTGACCGTTGACCTGCGACGGCCGCAGGCGCAACGGCCTTCAGCACTGCAGGACTGGGTCAGCGCGCACCGGTCGACAGATCTGCAGCGGCTTCCGGTGGCCAGTCGGCCCGAGCCCGGTCGCGCTGCGCCGAGGCGGACGGACCGCGCGTGCGGGCTACTACGCCCCCTGGCATGAGGCGACGGTGTTACTTCTCGGCCGTACCGGGTTTCCCGCTGATGGACTCCTGGTAGGCGTCCGCATAGGTGCGTGAGTCCTTGACCAGGTCGTCGCAGAACGCGGCGACATCGTTGCCGATGTGTTCCAAGACCCCCTTGCCCGCGGCGGCGCCTTCCTCGAAGAAATCGACGATGCCGGGGAGCAGGGGCCCGTCAGGCAGGTCGACCGGTCCGACCTTGAACAGGTACTTCTGCATCTCCTTGTAGACGATCTGGTAGTCCGGCGGGAGCTTCTTGACCCGAGCCATGTGCGCCCGCCACTGCTTCTTGCCCTCGATGATGTCCTGGATGCCCACGTCAGCCTCCCAGCCGGTTCAGTTTCCTTGCGACGTTCCTGTTCAACTGCTCGCGCCACCGGTCGCGGTAGGTTCGAGCCCCCTCCCCGCCGGCCAGCGCCGTGCAGAAGCCTCGGATGTCGTCGCCGAGGACCTCGTGGACGCTCTGCCCGTCCGCCGCTGTTTCTTCGAGCAGCCCCAGGGCGGCGTCGAGGATCGGCATCAGGTTGCGGCCGGTGAAGTCCCCATGGGGAGAGAGGTGGGCGTTGATCTGTTCCCACGCCGCCCGGTAGTCGTCGGGCAGGGCCTCGGCCCTGGCTTCGAAAGCCTTCCATTCCCTGGTGAGATCGCTGCCTGTGATGGTCTCCCAGAAGTTCATCTCCCGCTCTCCTTGAGTCTGTCGATGCGTGATGAGACGTACTGCCATTTCGTCCAGAACTTCGCGAGTTCCTCGCGTCCGGCGTCGTTGAGCGCGTAGAACTTGCGCGGCGGACCGACCCCGGATGGTCGTTTCGTCACCTGGACGAGTTTGTTCCTCTCCAGTCGCAGCAAGATGGTGTACACCGTCCCCTCGACGACGTCGGTGAAGCCGAGCTCGTTCAGCTGACGGGTGATGGCGTACCCGTAGGTTTCCTCGCTGCCGATGATTTCGAGCACGCACCCCTCGAGCGTGCCCTTCAGCATCTCCGTCAGGTCGTCCATCGCGAGTCCTCCTCGGCCTAGCGGCGGTACTGCGTAGTACCGAGTACCACTATACGGTATCACCGAGTAGCGGAGGGTGTCAGCGCAGCAGGCTTGCCTTCTGCAGGCTTGGAGCGGCCGTCGCCGACATCGCCTGCGGCGCACTCAACTTCTTCACGGGCAGCCGCGGCACCTTTAGTCGGGCCAACCGGCGCCCCGACTGCACCGGCAAGCCCGTCGCGACGGCAGCTGCTGGAAGGCCGCGGTTCCCTTGCGGATCACCCCGAGTAACTCCTCGCGGCGCAGCGGATCGCGCTGTTCGGCTCGTCGGCAACTCGCTGGCCCTGGCCCCCATTCGAGACCCAGAGGACATGCGGTTCCGCGCAAGTGCGCAGACCCGTCCGTGATGGGCGGTCCGTAGTGCTGTGCTGAGGTGGTGGACGTACGGCGTGGTGGTGTGCGGTCGGATGTGTGCGGGCTGGACCAGATGGTCGCTCCGTACGCGGCGCTGCTGCCGTGCGGGACCGGCTGGTGCTCGGTGAGGGCTGGCCGCGGAGGTGGACAGCGCCTTGGCGGTCCGCCGGGGACGAGGTGATCTGGTCCGGTCCGAGATCTGGCGACGGCACCAGTGGGGGCCTTCGGAACCTGTCCGGCGGTTGACCTGGCGGGCCCGCCGGTGTCACCGTCCGGGGTCGGAGCTCGCGATCTCTTCCGGGCGGATGCCCTGGGCAAGTTTCTCTAGAGCCTCTGGGACAGGGCCGAAGGTCGCGAGCCAGGTCTCAACGAGATAGACCTCGCTGTTCTCATCGATGCCGAGGAAGAACCGGCCCTCGTCGAGTTCGCCGATCGGGAAAAGGTCGTGTCCGACCGTCTGGCTCCACTCGGCGAAGCGGCCCTCCTCGCCGGTGAGGAGCTCGGGATCGAAGTTGAAGGGCGTCTTGCTGCACGTAATACCCGGCCCGCTGATCCACACGTTCAGACCGCCGAACTCCGCCAGGAAGCGCTCGGCCGCATCGTGCATGCGCACCAGTCCGCTCTCCTCCAACGTCTCGCGCCAATGCTCGACGGCTACACGCCGCCCGGGCCACCAGCCGGCCGCGCGCAGTGTCACCTCAGTCTCCTCGGTGAAGCCAGTCACTACGTCAGCTCCCTGCAGGGGAGCCGCCGTCGCGTCAACCCACGCCTGAGCCGATGCCGTGCTCTCAGGAATCGGCTGCCCTCTCTCGGCCTGCCAGCCCGGCCGCCACTTCGCCTGCCATCGGTCGAAGTCATCGCGCAGGAACCTGGGGTCCACCGGTTTTGAGCCGCACCTGCGGCCGCTCGTCAGCCCACCAGACCTCGAACTCGGCAGCCGCCCCTTCGACTGGCCAGCGTTCCTCGGCCGTCGGCAGCAAGAGCACGTCGACGAAACCGCCGACCGGAAGGCCGATGTCGACGAAGATCCCGATCGCTCCCAGGGCTGGGACACCTGTCACCCTCCCCTGGAATCGCTGGCCAAACCGCAGGTCACAGCGGACGCGGTCCCACTCCCTCATGTTCACCACCCCGGCATCCTCGCACTCTGCTTGCACGAAGCGCATCCGAGCGGCCGACTTGTCAGTCCAGCTCTGCAGAGTGCGCCTGTGAGCCTCCACTACGAAGTCGTCTTCACGTGCTTCCTCCGGGACAACACACCCGAACCGGTCCTCAACGCGCTTCGCTGGCATCTGGGCCTGCAGACAGAGCGCCCCGAGGAACTCGATCTGGCAGAACGTCCCTACCCGCTGCCTGTTCCAGAAGCCAACAGCTGCCTGCCCGGGGCGATCTAGGGCGTGTATCGAAAGCACGGACAGGCCGGGCGTGGTGAAGTCCCGGTCCGGCCCGTCCGCTCTCTGCTAAAGGTCGAGCTGATACTGGTGTGTCGTGTGCGTGGGTGTGTAGCCGAGACCGTCGTTGACCCGTCGTATGTGCGCGTTGCTGTCGGCGGTGTCGGTCAGGAGGCCACCGAGGTCCGGATAGTCCCTGTGGGTCTGTCGGATCGACTGGGCCTTCATCCATCGGCCGAGGCCGTGACCTCGGTGCTCGGGCAGCACCCCCGTGTCGTAGTGCTGGCCGTCACCTGTGCCGTTGCCGGGGATGACGAGTTCGGTGAAGGCGGCGACGAGCGGCAGAGTTGAGCTCGGCCGCCTCTTGACTGACCCCTGACCTGACACGATCTCTGAGACGGCGAAACGCCGCGGCATGCCGGGGCGTTTCGTGCGTGCGCTCAGTTCAGCGCAAGCCGTCTGTGTCGTCGTGCTCTTCGCCGACTGGGAGTGGCCGACGGTCCTCCCCCGGGTCATCGCTGTAGATGACCGCGGAGACCGCGCTGTCGTAGGCATCGTCGAGGCCGTTACCGCTTGCGCCGAGTATGTTCTCCCAGTCAATTCCCATACCTACGAGCCTACCCGTAGTGTGCCTCGGGAGGTTGTGGACGGCTGGGCAGTTGCGTCCTATGGGTCGGTACAGTCGCGTGCATGCTGAAGCCAGTGCTGCGTGTAGCTGAAGCGGGCGGTCGTACCGTGGACGATCCGACCAAGGAGGTTCTGCACGACCTGCTGTCTGAGATGGCGGGAGGCGTTGCCGTGGACCCCGATGCCTTTTCAGTGAAGGATTACAGCCACTCGTTGATCGCCGCGACCAGGACTGTCGCCTCGTAGCGGACAGCGAGCTTGTCGTACCGCGTGGCGACAGCGCGGTTCCTCTTGAGGCGGTTGATCCCACACTCGACCGCGTGGCGCTCGCGGTAGTCGGCCGGGTCGAAGCGCGGCGGCCGGCCGCCGCGGGAACCGAGCCTTCGGCGGTTGCGGGCCTGGTCGGCCTTGTCCGGGATGGTGCAGCGAATCCCGCGGCGGCGCAGGTAGCCGCGGTTCCTGCGGGAGGCGTACGCCTTGTCGGCCCGCACTCGGTTGGGGCGGCCGCGTGGCCGTCCCGGACCGATGCGGGGCACGCGGATCTTGTCCAACACGGGTTCGAACTGCGGCGAGTCACCGTGCTGCCCGGCCGTGATCACGATCGACATGGGTTTCTGACCCTGCTCGACGGCCAGATGCAACTTGGTGGTGAACCCGCCGCGTGAGCGACCCAGTCCGTGATCCTCGGGTTCGGTGAACACACCGCCTGGCGGTTCCTTCTGCAGGTCACCCTGCCTGCGGGGCCCAGCCGCATGCTGATGAGCACGACAGACCGTGGAGTCGACGCTCAGGTCCCACGTGATCCTTCCCTTCGCGTCGGCCAAGGACTGCAGCCGGGTGAGGACCTGATGCCAGGTGCCGTTCCGCTGCCACCGGCGGAACAAGTCGTACCCGGCCCCACGGCCCGTACTCGACGGGCACGTCCCGCCACGGAACCCCTGTACGGACCCGAAACCGTATGCCATCGATCAACCGCCGCCGAGGCCAGACAGGTGGCCGACCCGCCTTCGTGCCCTTCGGCAACAACGGCTCCAGCACCGCCCACTGCTCATCCGTGAGATCTCCCCGACCCATGAACCGTGATCATCCACAGCATAAGATCCACTTTCGACACACAGCCTAGTCGCCTTCCGACGCCAGGATCGCGGCACCACCTCCGTCTGGGGGCAACTGCCGCACCTTCTGGCTCGACGACATGATGGGCGAGCTCGTCATCATCTTGACCTGCTCGCTCCTGCTGGAGGGGGAGTTGAACGAGCGCCGAAGCGGCGCCGTCCCGTTCAGTGCTCCCAGTCCTCGTCGTCGCCGCCGCGCATGGGGCGCCATCCCTCGAGGTCTTCCAGCGCCTTCCGCGTCAACTGGGCGTACTGCACGGGGCATTCCCACAGCTCGCGGGCCGAGAGCTCGGCGGGCACGGGGGTGTCGGGGTGGTCTTCCGGTGCGTACAGGTGGACGACTGCGCGGTACCGGGACTGCACGGTGGAGTCGGCGGTGGACCAGGGGTGCTTCGGATGCTCGCAGGAGACGTCCAGGTCGATGGTGGCGAGCGCGGCGGCCAGGTCGCGCGCGTACGAGGGCGGCAGACCCCCGTACGACTGGGCGATGCCCATCCACAGGCACAGGAACAGGCCGATCCGCTCCTCGTCCCGCATCTGCCCGGCGAGCCAGCGGCGGGCGGACCACAGGGCGACCGGACCGGCGTTGTCCTCCCAGCTGCGGCTGATCGCCTCCTGCATGGCGACGACGTCGACGCGGCCGTCGTCCTGGACGAACCGCGTGTCCAGATGGGAGACGTCGACGCCGCCGAAGAGCTCCCGGTGCGCCTCGTGCAAGCGGGCCAGGGCCTCGTCGGCGAGGTCCGCGAGGAAGCCCTCGCAGTCGAACACCGCCGACTCCTCCTCGTCGAGACCGTAGTCCTCGGCGAACGCGGCCCGTCCGGCCTCGGTCAGCATGCTCACCCCGGCCTCGACCTCGTACTCCGAGTCCAGGTCTGCGGGGTGGGCGCCGGCCGGGCAGGCGCAGGAGGCCCGGTCCAACTGCGCACGGAACCCGTCCAGGGCCTGTATGTACGACGCGAACAGGGACTTGCTGAAGATTCGTGCGCTGACGTACCAGCAGGTGGCATGCAGGAGGATCGTGTATCCGGTCCGCTCCCGGCGGCCCTCCGGGGCGGCGACGCGGCCGAGCGCCTCCGCCGCGTCGCCGGCGAGGACGGCGAGGGTCGACTCGGGATCTGCATAGGGGTAGTCGCTGACGATCCCGGACAGGTCGGAGATCAGTTCGCGGTGGTCGGCAGGCAGCGTGGGCGTCACTTCAGTCACATCCGTAACCGACGATCGCGCAGCTCGGACGGTTCCCCCCGGCCCACAGTCCTCCGGAGTTCAGCTCATCCGGCAATGGGCAGACAAGCCAACGGACCCCACCGGCTGTTCGCCGGTGGGTCCGGTCGGTGCACGCGGTCCTGCCCGAGGGCGGGTGCGACCGCCCTGCACAACGGCGGCCTCGGTGTCCGTTCGGGCGTGTCCCGGTTGCTCGAACCGGTTCGGTGGGCGGGCGTCAAGGACTGGCGGGGCCGCTGGTCACGGTGGTCCATTGGCCGGCGGCCACCGAGTACACCGTCAGATGCCGGTTGCGGGTGTCGCCGTACTCGTCGAAGGCGACGTGGCCGGTGACTCCGTCGAAGGCGGTCCGGGCCACGGCCTGTGGCATCTTCGCGCGCGCGTCCCGGGGGAGGGCGCCGCCGTTGGCCGTCACAAGGGACTTCACGGCCTCGATGAGGCTCCAGGTCGCGTCGTAGGCGTACGGCCCGTACCAGCCGGCCGCATCCGGGTAACCCGCCTTGCGGTACCGGGCGAGGAAGTCCGCCCCGCCCGCCTGGTGTTCGGCGGGCATGCCGATGTTGACGGCGAGGTCGCCGTCGGTCTTCGGGCCGGACGTCGTGAGGAACTGCTGGTCGAAGATGCCGTCGCCGCCCATCAGGGGGATGTCGACCCCGGCCTGCTTGAGCTGCTGAGAGAGCGGCGCGGCGGTGTCGTAGTAGCCGCCGAAGTAGACGGCGTCGGCGCCCGAGGCCCGGACCTTCGCGGCGAGGCCGGGGAACTCGCGCTGCGCGGTATCGACCTGCTCCGTGCCGACCACGGTCCCGCCGAGCTTCTCGAACTCGGCCGTGAAACCGGAGGTGAGGCCGGTGCCGTAGGCGCTCTTGTCGTCGATGACGTACAGCTTGCTCTTCCCGGCCTCGGCGTGGAGGTACCGGGCGGCGAACGGCCCCTGGTCCACGTCCGTGGTCACGGTGCGGAAGTACGTGTCGTACGGACGGGACTTGGCGCCCGCGGCCCAGTCGGGGCCCAGTGTCAGTGCGGGGTTGGTGTTGCCCGGTGAGACGTTGACCAGGTCCGCCTGGGCCAGGGGCTCCACGAGGGTCTGGGCTACGCCGGAGTTCAGCGGTCCGACGACGCCCAGTACTTTCGCGTCGGACACGAAGCGGGCGGCGTTCGGGCTGCCCTTGGCGGGGTCGGCGGCGTCGTCCAGGGCCTTGATCTCGAAGTTCACGCCGGGGACGTGCCGCTTCTCGTTCGCGGCCCTGGCTGCCAGGTCGGCGGAGTTCCGGATACCGAGGCCTATGGCGGACAGACTGCCGCTGAGCGGTGCGTCCACGCCGATCACCACCGTGACGGCAGAAGCCGCGGCGCCGCTGCCGGCCGCTCCGCCGCCGCGGGGTGTGTCGTCCTCACGGGAGAGGGACCAGGTCAGGACGGAACCGGCCGCGAGCGTGGCCAGGGCCGCGGCCAGGACGACGGAACGCCGGGTGAGGGCGCGCGTCCGTACCGGCCGCTGCTCGCCTGCCTCCACCTTGGCCGTCGTCCCCAGCGAGACCAAGTCCTCGGTCGGGGGGACGGGTACGGGGACCGGCGGCGGGTCGGTCGGCCGGTCCGGGGCGGGGCGCGGGGGGTCGTGTGGGGCCTCCCCGGAGTCCAGGACCGTGGGCGTGTGCGGTGTCGTGGGCGTAGGAGGCGTAGGAGGCGTAGGAGGCGTTGGGGGGAGCGCCTGCTCCGTCGCGGCGTCCGGCGCCGGTTCCGGTGCGGGATCACGCTCGGAGTCCGGCTCCGGCTCCTGCGTGGAGGCCGCGTCGTCGCGGGCCGGGATGGAGCGCAGCACCGACGCCAGCATCCCGGCGGCCTCGGTGGCGCCGACCCGCTGCTCCGGGTCCTTTGCGAGCAGCGCCTCCAGTACGGGTGCGAGCGGCCCGGCGTGGACCGGCGGCCGGTGCGGGCGGGTGAAGACGGCCACGGCCAGGGCGTGGAGCCCTTCCGCCTCGAACGGCGGGTGCCCCTCGACGGCGTGGTACAGGGTGGCGCCGAGCGCCCACAGGTCGTTGGCGGGGGTCGGGCGCCTGCCCTCCAGCTGCTCCGGGGGCATGTACTGCGGCGTGCCGATGACGATCCCGCTGTGGCTCAGCTTGGTCGTGGCGTCCGCGAGGTGCGCGATGCCGAAGTCGGTGAGGACGACCCGGTCCTTGGTCAGGAGCACGTTGTCCGGTTTGATGTCGCGATGGACGATTCGTGCTTCGTGCGCCTCGGTAAGCGCGTCGAGCATGGCGGCGCCGATCTCGGCCACCCGCTGCACGGGCAGTCGGCCCTGCCGGCGGATGGCGGCGGCCAGGGACTGCCCGCGGATGAACTCCATGACGATCACGGGGGAGCCGCGGTGTTCCACGACGTCATGGATCGTAATGATCCCGGGGTGGCTGAGTGTCACCGCCGCGCGGGCCTCGCCGGTGAAGCGCCTGAGCAGCGTGGCGCGGTCGTCCTCGTCCATCCCCGGCGGGAAGAGGATCTCCTTGATGGCGACCTCGCGTCCGAAGAGCTGCTGGTCCAGGCCACGCCAGACCCGGCCCATACCGCCCTGGCCAATGCGTTCGACCAGCTGGTACCGGCCGGCGATGAGTTCGGCGTTCTGCTCGGTCACGCGCATACTCTAAGCGGTCTTGCGTAGGCCGGGTGCTGCTGTGTGGAGGAGAGCGTCCGGCTGTGTGGGGGCCTGCTCGGGAGCGGCGTGCGGTTCTTCGATCCAGGGGCAGGTCCGGAGGGGGATGTCCTCGTTCACCGACCGTCAGACGCGCTCGATCTCGTGGCGTTCGGGGCTGTGGCGACGACGTGCCGGAGTTCCGCTTCTGGTCCGGTCGGGCCGAGCACCAGGCGACCCGCGCCGCCATCCGCAGCGCCCTCGGCGGCATCGAGACCTTGCTGGCCGTACTCGCCCTGTCGACCCAGCTCAGCCACGCCGCCGACGCGCTCGCCACCGGGTGCCGGGCCGCGCTGTCCCGGCCGATCCTCTCCGAGGGACAGGCGTCGACCGGCATCTGCCTGCCCACCTTCGGTGAGGGATACGTCGATCCCGACTTCCGTCAGCAGCCGCGGTTTTCCCTGGGCGTGTCCGTCACTGCCCGGTCCGGTTGGCGAGGGGCTGTTGAGAGGCTGTCGGTGGTGCGAATAGTGCCTGGACGGTTTCGGTGGCCAGGTCTCGCAGCCAGGTGTGGGCGCGGTCGTTGTCGTAGCGCTGGTGCCAGAGCAGGTACAGGGGGATGCCGGGCAGCGGGAGTGGGAGCGGCAGCGAGGCCAGGCCGAGTTGTTCCCGGGCCGTGCGGGTGACCGCGTCGGGGAGGGTGACGACCAGGTCGGTGTCGAGGGCGAGTTGCAGGGCGAAGGCGGCGGTGGGCCCGGCGGCGACGACGCGTCGTTCGAGGCCGCGTGTGGTCAGGGCGTCGTCGATCGGGTCGCGCAGGTTTCCGCGCCGCGAGACGGTGAGGTGTTCGGCGGCTGCGTAGCGCTCGAGGCTCAGCGGGCCTTCGGCGAGCGGGTGGCCTGGGCGGACGGCGACGATCAGCCGGTCCCTGCCGACGAGGCGGTGGCGGATGTCGGGGAGCGTCGGAGCACTGGAGCTTGATTCGAGGTCGACCTCGCCTCGGCGCAGCTCGGCGTCGTCCGTCCCGGGTTCGGCGGGCAGGCGCAGTTGGACGCCGGGGGCCTGGCGGTGGACGGCGGTGATCAGGGCGGTGCCGCAGGCTGCGGTCAGGGCGTCGTGCCAGCGCACGGTGAACACCCGCTCCAGAGCCGCTAGGTCGAGTTCCTGCTGCGCGGTAAGAAGTTGGTGAGCCTGCTGCACAAGGGTGTGGACCTGGGCACGCATGGCCAGCGCGCGGGTGGTGGGGACCATGGTGCGGCCGGTGCGGACGAGGATCTGGTCACCGGTGGCCTTGCGGATGCGGCCCAGGGAGCGGCTCATCGCCGGTGAGGTGACGTGGAGGCGTGCTGCGGCGCCGGCGACGCTGCCTTCTTCCAGCAGGGCGTCCAGGGCGGTGAGCAGGTTCAGATCCAGTTGCATGAGAGTAACTCTACAAGTGACAAGCATGCACTGGTTGTTAACCGTCAGGCGCTCTACCTTCGAAGTGCGGGGGCGAGGCAACATCCCCGCATCGACCGAGCCCAGGGAGCCCACCATGAGCACAGCCATGCCTTTCGCCGCCGACACGACGCTCCTGTCCGACGTGACCGCCGCGGTGAAGGCCGCCGGCGTCACGCTGCGCGACCGCCACACCTCGCACGCCCGGGGCGTGAGTCTGGACGAGGTCGTCGGCGAGATCCACGCCAACGACGACGCGGTGCTGGACGTGCTGCGGGAGCCGCTGCTGCGGGCCCGGCAAGGGTCGCAGTGGGCCGAGGACGAGCTGGCCGGCGGCGCGCTTCCGTCCGGGGAGTGGTGGGTCGTCGACCCCGCCGAGGGCAACATCAACCACGTCCACGGCATGGACGACTGGGCCGTCACCGCCACCCTGGTCCGCGACAACCGGCCGGTGCTCACCGTCGTCCACCTGCCGCTGACCGGCGACACCTACACCGCCGTCGCCGGCGGCGGCGCCCGACTCAACGACCGACCCCTGCAGGTGTCCGCCAAGACCGACCTGGGCGCCGCGCTCATCGGCACCGGCCAGGCCAAGCCCGGCGAGGACGAGCGCACCTTCCGGCAGATCGGCGACTCCGTCACCGCCATGCTCGTCAACGGCCTGGTCGTGCGCGTGTCCGTGCCTGCCACGATGCAGCTCATCCACGTCGCCGCCGGACGCATGGACGCGTTCTGGCAGTTCTCCGACGTCCGCTCCGGCCTGGTCGCGGGCGCCCTGCTGGTCTCCGAGGCCGGAGGCGCTGTCACCGACCTGGCGGGCGAACCCTGGCACACCGGCAGCCGCGACTTCCTGGCCGCCGCCCCCGGCATCCACGGCGCCGCCCTCAAGGTCCTCTCGCCGATTGCCTGACCGGACGTCTCCGCTCTTCCCCACCCCGATACCGCAAGGAGCATCACCGTATGACCAACATCGGCATCCTGGGCGCCGGCCGCGTCGGCGCCAACCTCGCCGGCAAGCTCTCCGCAGCCGGACACCACGTCATCCTCGGCCGCCGGAGCCCGACGGAAGAGACCACAGCGGCTGCCGAAGGCACAGGCCCCCGCGTCTCCTTCGCCGACCAGCGCACCACCGCCCGCACCGCGGACGTCGTGATCAACGCGACGCCCGGCGACAGCTCCCTGGAGCGCCTCGCCGACCTGCGCACCGAGCTCTCCGGAAAGATCCTCATCGACGTCTCCAACGCAACCCGAGACGCCGCTGACGGCTTGCCCGGCGACCTGTGCTATCCCGGCAGCAGCCTCGCCGAGAAGCTCCAGGCCGCGCTCCCCGACACTCATGTGGTCAAGACCCTCAACACCATGCTTTTCATGGTCATGACCGCCCCCGAAACCCTGGCCACCCCACCGACCGTCTATCTCTCGGGCGACGACGAACAGGCGAAGAGGACCGTCACCGGCCTGCTCGGCGACCTGGGCTGGCAGCCCGAACGGATCGAGGACCTCGGCGACATCACCACAGCGCGCGCCACCGAGGCCATGATCCTGGTCGTGCCCCACATCCTGCGCCGACACGGCTTCAAGCCCTTCGCCGTCTCCGTCGCCCGCTGACCCGCAAGACCGGGTTCAGGCCAAAGTCAGGCAGCGGGCTCGTGCTAGGCAGCTGGCTGCCCGACACGGACAACGCCCGCTGGGCTGCACGTGATGCCCGAGGGGTGGTCGCCGCGCAGCACCATCAGGGCGTTGTCGCTCGAGGCTGCGGCAGGTACCGCGACAGGACCTGCCCCGGGCCGGGCGCTGGTCTTCATGCTCGCGGATCGTCGGCCCGTCGAACCCGGCGCCGCTGTCGACGCGGTAACTGCGCAGGGAACTCTGCTCCTTCCTCGTGTCCTGCGTTGCTGCCGCTCACTCGTCCGCGTCCGACTCGGTGGCCAACGGGACTTCGCCTGCGGTCTTGCTGTAGCCCAGGGCCTCCACGATCCGGCCGTCCTCGACGCGCATGAGGTTCACGCCGCGCACGGAGTCGCCGGGTGCGTCGCCGAAGCGGTAGCGCCAGCGGATCGTCGCCCGGTCGCCCGCAACGGCGACGTCCTCGGGCGCGAACTGGGTCGTGCGGTCGGCCGCGAGCGCTCGCCAGAAGGCGAGACACGCATCCCGTCCTACGTATCGCTCACCGTCCGGCGCCGGCTGGATCGCCTCCATCACGCAGCCCTCGCCCACCAGGTCGTTGAGTACGTCGGGTTCGTGTTGGACGAACGCCTGGTTGAACAGGTCGATGACGGCGGCGGTCGTGCGAGGCGGCATAGCTGCTCCTCAGTAGATAGAACAGTCGGTCTACCTCGACTATATAGACCGGTTGATCTACCGGTCAACCGCTGGCAGGCTGTCGCCATGAACACTCGTACAGCGCCAGGCCCTCGCGAGCGCCTGTTGGAGGCCGGGCAGGAGCTGACCTACCGCCACGGCGTCGGAGTGGGCGTGGACACTCTGCTCAAGAGCGCGAACGTGGCCCGCCGATCCCTCTACGAGCACTTCGGCGGAAAAGACGGCCTGATCGCAGAGGTCCTGCGGCGCAGCGCCGCCGAAGACGAGGCCGGCTATGAGCAGACCATGCGCGAGGCGGGCGACGACCCGCGCGAGCGCCTGCTGGCCGTCTTCGACAAGCTCGCCACCGTCATCGCCCAGCCGGACTTCCGGGGCTGCCGCTATCTCGCCGCCGACCTGGCACTGGCCGACCCCGACCATCCAGGACACGCCGTCACCCGCCGCTACCGTGAAGGCGTGAGCCGACTCCTGGCAGGCGAACTCGTCAGGCTCGGCCATCCACAACCCGCCCATGCCGCCGACCAGCTCCTGCTGCTCATCGACGGAGTCATGGCGGCCGGAGCCACCCGCCCCGACACCAGCCCTGCCGCATCCGCGCGGGAACTCGCCGAGCAGATCCTCGCGGCACGGTAGCCGCGACGAGGGGAACGGCGGTTGTGAGTGGGCGGTGCAGTCGGCCGGTCAAGGGGTCGCTCGATCCGGGAGACGGCGGGAGCGCTGCCGGGCGGAGGTGGGCGACAGCAAGTTCGGAGAAGCCTGCGTCCGCTGCCCGATGCTCCGCCCGGACCCTGTTCAACGAGGACGACTCGAAGAGACCCGGGTCAACCTCTCGCCGGTGCCGCCACAGCGCCGGTGCGTCGGCCCGACCTCGATGTCCACGTTGGCGCCCGATCGTTCTGACCGGCGACAGCCCTGTACGCACGATGCTGGCCCGCACCGCTGTCACCACCGCGCGGCGGACCGATGACCGCGCCCCGGCAGTTTCAGCTCAGCAGAGGATTGCCCTGGAGGTTCGCTTCCCCGCACGCCCAGGGGCCCTCGGCCAGGGGGCCCAGCGGCGTACGGAAAACCAGGACCTCGTTGTCCAGGGAGACGACGACGCTGCCTTCGCTCAGCAGTAGCGCACGACCGGTGACGGCTCGGCTGTCGTCCATGGCGAACAGTTCGTGTCCAGCGAGGTCCGTGTCCACGGCGAGTAGCTTGCCGTCGCGCCAGAACACCGCGGTTCCCTCGCAGTCCATCGCGGGGTAGGACGTGTAGTAGCCCGTCAGCGCCGGTCCGTCCACGAGGCTGTTGTCCGGTGCGAGCCGCCGGAAGCGTGATCTCGAAGGCAGGCGATTTTCGAGCTCGGGGCCGCTGGCGCTGCCTTTCTTGTCGACGAGCATGGCTCCGTGGCTGGCCCAGCGCGCGGTTTCGGCGCCGTCGCGGCCGAAGCGGCCGGTCGTGAACGCGCCGTAGCCCTGGGATCCGATCAGGAACTGGCCAGGTCCAGCTATCGCCTTTCGGCCTGTGGGAGCGGGAGAGGTGGCCGACACGGTCTCGCCGCTGTCCAGGTCGAGGAAGAACGTTCGCCCGATGCCGCCCCGTCTGTCGGTGAAGCTGGCTGCGATCCGGTCGGCTGATACGAGCAGTGGCTCCCAGTGGTCTACGCCGATCTCCTTTGGAACCCAAGGTCTACGCGGCTGGATCTCCCATCCGGTCCGGTCTCCCATTTCCACTACACCCGGGAACGACACCGCACCGAGCACGATCGGCGTGGACCAGAGGCACTCGCCCTCTCGCGTGTACCGGGCCACGCGAGGCTCCGGTACAGACGTGGGCCGGCTTCGTTCTCCGCGCACCAGGCGGGAAGCGCTGGCCCAGGAAATGACGAACCCGTCGTCGAGGAGGACGAACGCCCCGATCTCCTCGTCGGGGCGGCACTCCGGGCGGGCGGTGGGCCCAGTGGATCCGTCCGGTAGAACACCTTCCAGGAGCCGGCCGTCGCCATCCGGGTAGGCGACCCACAGCGTGCCCTCCGTGGACAGACGGGACTGCGGTCTGCCTGTCCCGGGGTAGGTCCGCTGCCAAGCCACCTTGCCTGAGAGGTCGACCCTCGTGATGACGGTCGCCAGGTGATTCGCACCGTAGCCGGTCACGGTCAGCGGCGCGAAGGGATCGGACGTGGCCACGGATCGGACCTGGCCCGGCAGGGTGAAACGCGATGAGAGGGTCATGTGCCGCATCTTGCCGCATGCGTCCGTCCGTAGCGGTTGGGCCCTCTGCAGCCGCCGTCTCGGCCAACTGGAATGCTTCGGGGCCCACTTTGATGCTCAGAGCCGTGGCTGGCTGTGGCAGCACCGCCTCATCATGGGGACCCCGTGCCACCCGCCCGAGGGCAAGGCCAGGTGGACGCCGGACGAGGCAAACCGTCGGCCCGGTCGGCAGGTCATCAAGCCGGTCACCCCGCAGGAGAAGGTCAGCGCGATCCACACCTTCGGGCAGGACGAGGAGGTCGCCGCCACCGCGGTACCTGGCCCCGCTTGTCTCCTCGGTCGCCACCGGACAAGGCACCCGGGCGAACAGGGCCTTGAGCGGTTCAGGGCCCAGCCCGCAGCCGGGCCCGGCCGATCGCCGCAGTGGTCGGTACCCGCCATGTCCCCTTCCGGCGGCCCATCCGTTCCTGCCCATGGGTCAGGAGCCGTGCGACCTCCTCGTATCCCTGCCCCGAGAACAGGCACATCGCCAGCACGAAAGAGACCATCGCCCGGGCCGGCAGCAGCCGCTGCCTCTGCTCAGCCTCTTGGTAGCGAGCTTGCGTTTACTCGCATCGAGCTCGGCCACCCTTCCTCCAGCTGCCGGATCCGCTGTCCGGACCGCCAGCGGCACCGCCGCCCCTTGTTGCACGGCCGGCCTTCAGCCGCGGCCTTGAGCTCGTCCGAATGGTCCTTCATCGCCATCGGCGGTCTTCTCTCTTCCTCCGGATCAGCAGATCCAGTATCAGCGTGTCCACCACTCAGCAGGAGCCCCCCTCACCGGGGCGGGGTCATGCTCCCGCCCCCGCCCCGGGGCTGGCTGAGGCAGTCAAGCAACCCGGACGCGACTATGCGTCCCGTCACCCTGACTACCTGGTGGCCGGTAGGTGTTCAACCTTGGTGGTGACACCGGGGATGGGGCGCTCGCCGGTCAGGATCGGGTCATACGTCGTGTCGCCCTTCAGCGTCCGCTCGTAGTACGCGGTCAAGAAGCGAACTGCGAAATCCCGCTGCGCCTTCTCCGATGGCTTGGCCGGGTTCTTGGGGCAGGTGCTGTCGTCCCCGTTAGCGGGGCCGGTCGCACTGGACCATACGGTGTTGAAGAAGTTGTGGTTGCCGGCCACAAGCGTCATCAGATACACCGGCACGGTGTTGCGGCCACGGGAGTTGTCGAAGTACTTCCGGTCTCCAGTTCCCCAGCACGTCGCGGAGACCACGGCGAAGGGGATCCTGGTGATCAGGGTGTCGCTGATGTCGCCCTCCACGATCTCGAAATACCGGGAGGCCAGCGGGACGACGGCCTTGACCTGCACGCCCTTCGGCCAGTCCTTGCGATGCTTGTCTGAGGCGTGCCTCATGACGGCCTCGCCGGCGACGGAATGGCCCATGGTGCCGACGCGTTTCATGTCGACCCTGCCGCGGAAATCGACTTGTGTCCTCTCGCCGGTGGTGGCGTCGGTGAACTTGCCCGCCAACGGTCCACGGCCAGTCGTGGTGAGCTGCTGCCACATCGCCAGATGCCGGTTGATCAGGCGGGCACGCTGCGGAGAGGTTCCCATGCCGTGGTTGATTCCATTCGCGCTCAGCGACACGACGACGAAGCCGCGCCGTGCCAGAGCGTCACCGAGGTAGTCGTATCCGCGGTGGCTCGGGAACACCGGAACACCTGGCGGGCAGGGCCATGACTCTTCTCCCTCCGTGTCGCACGCGCTGTTCTGGCCGTGCAAGAGCATGATCAGCGGCATCTTGCCCGGCGGTGTTCGGCGCGGATAGTGCACGACCGCCTTGATCTCGGACTTGTACGGCCAGTCCGGTGGGTCGGTGAACGCGGTGGCGCCGAGGTCGTACTCGGCCACGGCGACCGCCGCGCCGGGATGGAAGTCGGTGGATGCTGACGCCTCGTTCTTGAAGCCGATGGTCGTATAGCCGCCGAAGAGGGCGGCCAGCAGTACCGCCACCACGACGATGGACACGCTTCTGCGCTTGGTCACGGGGGTTCCCTCGGGTCGATCCGAGCAGTTGGCGCCCAAGGTAGGAGTCGAATGCGGCGAGCTTGTTCACCAAACCACAGCGGTTGGCGCTCGATTGGGTATCGGAGCGCGTCCTGCCGTGGCGGAGCGCGTACACCGACCTCGGCACAGAGATCCTTGTCGTACTCAGGCAACTCGCCAACGGCCCCCGGCAGAAGACGCCGGCTGCAGGTGGCGAAAGCCGCCAGCCACGGCCTCGTGTCCGCAACCTCAATGCCGTGGCCTCCGTGCAGGGGAGGGGCCGCCGCTGCGCTCGGCTCTTGCTGGGTGCGGGCCCGGAGGCGAGTGCGCACCGCTGGGTCGGCGACCTCGCTGGCAGCCCGGGGAGGCCGGTGGCGCCCGGCCATCCGCTGGTCCTCGATACACCCGGCAGTCCTGGCCCGGACTCCGCGCTCCCACCCATACCGCACGCCACACCCACCCGCCGAAGTGCTCACTTCGCTTACGACGCCAACGCGATATGCAGCTCAGCGTTCCTCACCGGTACGGCCAGCGAATGCCTATGGGGGGATCACGACACGAATGGCCTCTCCCGTACGGGAGTTGGGGTGGACGTGGCGAGCGTCGTCGTGCCGTCGCAAGGGGGACCGCAGGAGCGGATGGCGGGTGTCGCCAGGATCAGCGGCTTGGACGCCTGGCTGTCGTGCAGGTTCGCCCCGACGCCGCGACGGCCGGCGGGATGCCCAGAGCGTCGGACAGGACGTACACCACAGCCGTGAACACCGCCCGCTCGTCACAGGGCGCTGTCCCACCGCCCCGCGGACGAGCAGCCAGCGACGGCAGCAACGGGGCGACCAGCTCCCGGAGTTCGTCAGCAGCCAGCCGCTGCGACAGATCAGCACCCACAACCGCTCATGATGCCGCCGCACAAGCCATGCATCCCGTGAGGCATCCTCTGAGGACCGCTTCCGTGATCGAACCGGGACCAGCCTCATTTCGCCATCATGCGTTGATAGTTCGACGTCTTGCGTAGGTGCAGTTCAGACTCCTGATCGAGGCTTTCCCGATGTTCGGATCGCGCCCCGCCTCTGATTGCAGTTGCGGCGGAATCGAACTCTTTAACGGGGTCGGAGTGAGAGCGAAGCTGTATGGCTGCAGTCCGCTTCGATGACCTTCTCCGCAGAAGCGGTCGCTGCTTGTGGTTCATTTTCCCTCGGGGAGCGGGCGTTCGAGCAACAGGGTCTACGGAGCAGCTTGTGGTCACTGTTTCGTTTAAGCTCTCGTGAATCGATACTGCCGGCCCTGTGGATTCGAAATGAATCAACTCGGACCGTTTGTCCTTTCCGGGCACGGGCGTTTTGTTCGAACAGGTAGAGCATTTTCTATCCGATGACGCATGTGCGCCTCTATTTGCGCCGGACTGCGCCTCATTCACTCGGAACCACCCCGTGCGCTCGCTGAACCAAGTGACTTCTGGTGGGCGCGAACTGTACGTTTCTTTCACCGAAGACATATTCCGCCAACGGTTTTCGCCGTTGAGGGGGACGCGCATGACGAGTCAATTGACCGAAGTCGACCTGGAAGGCCTGCTGCGCGAGGCGCTACAGGCCACAGCTACGGGCGAGCGTTGGACGACCGAGGCGGACGAGATGTGGTGCCGCCTCACTCGCCCGCTCGGTATAGGACGCCGGCAGGGCTGGAAACTGCACGTGTCCGCGACGGCGGCCTCCGCGCCGGAAGTCCTCGAGAAGGCCCTGCATGTGCTGCTGCGCGAGGAGTCGGCATTCAAGTTCGTCCGCTTCCTCGGGCAGGTGAGCGCGCTCAACTCCCGTGCCACGCCGCGGGGGAGCTCGGGCAAGTTCATCACCGTCTACCCGACCTCCGACGACGACGCGGCCCGAGTAGCGCTGGAGCTGCACAGGGCCACTCGCGGACTGGCCGGCCCCCGGATCCTGTCCGACCAGCCGTACGCCCCGCACAGCCTCGTGCACTACCGCTACGGGGCCTTCGCCGGCCGGCGGCGGCTGTCGGAGCAGGGCCTGCTGGTGTGGTGCATCGAGGACCCCGACGGCAATCTCGTGGAGGACAAGCGCACAGGTCAGTACTCTCCGCCCGCCTGGGCGGTCAGCCCCTTCCCCGCCTCGGTACCGCTCCCACCGCAGCAGGAGAAGACGACGAGCGGCCCGGTGCTGCTCAGCGGCCGGTTCTCCGTACGGGAAGCGATCCGGCACACCAACAAGGGCGGCGTCTACCGGGGCACGGACGTCACCACCGCCGCCCCCGTGGTGATCAAGGAGGCCCGGCCGCACGTCGAGGGCGACGCCTCCGGATCCGACGTCCGGGACTGGCTGCGGGCCGAGGCCAGGACCCTGGAGAAGCTCAAGGGCACGGGACTGGCACCGGAGCCGCTCGCGATGTTCGAAACGGGCGGGCACCTGTTCCTCGCCCAGGAGGAGGTGCCGGGCGTGCCCCTGCGCACCTGGGTCGCCGAGTGCTTCCGCGACGTCGGAAGCGAACGCTACCGAGCGGACGCGCTGGCCCAGATCGGACGTCTGGTGGACCTGGTCGCCGCGGCCCACGCCCACGGATGCGTACTGAGGGACTTCACCCCCGGCAACGTCATGGTCCGCCCCGACGGAGAACTGCGCCTCATCGACCTGGAGCTCACCGTCCTCAAGGCTGACGTCACGCTCCCGACCCACGTCGGGACCCCCGGCTTCAGCGCCCCCGAGCGCCTAGTGGGCGCTCCTGTCTCCCCGACGGCCGACTACTACAGCCTCGGCGCCACCGTGTGCTTCGTCCTCGCCGGGAAGGTGCCCAACCTGCTGCCCGAGGAGCCGGCCGCCAGGCCGGCGGAGGAACGGTTCGCCGACTGGCTGAGCGCCTGTGCCGCAATGCTGCGGCTGCCGGACGGCCTGCCGGAGATGATCCTCGGGCTGATGAAGGACGATCCCGGCGAGCGCTGGGACCCCGCCAGGGCGCGTGAGGCGCTGCGCGCGATGGAGTCGGCGCGGTCGGCGCATCCCGCTGGCGGACCGGAGCCGACAGCCGACCCGCACACCGCGACGCAACTCGCCGTCACCGGCATGGTGAACCACCTCGTCGACTCGATGACCCCGGCCGACGACCGGTGGCTGTGGCCCGTGTCCACCCTGGCCGGAGAGACCGACCCCTGCACCGTGCAGCAGGGCGCGGCAGGCGTACTGGCGGTCCTGACCCGGTACTTCGAGCTCACCGGCGACCCACGCCTGCCCGAGGTCATCTCCACCGCGGGCCACTGGATCGCCGCCCGTGCCGACACCCGCTCCATACGTCCCGGCCTGCACTTCGGCGGCCGCGGAACAGCCTGGGCGCTGTACGAAGCCGGACGCGCCGTCGACGACCGCGCACTCACCGACCACGCGCTGGCCCTGGCGTTGGCCCCGCTGGAGTCGACGCCCAGTCACGACATCACCCACGGCTCCGCGGGAAGCGGACTCGCCGCCGCCCACCTGTGGCACCGCACCGGCGACCCGCGCCTGGCCGAACTGGTCGCCGACGCAGCCGACCGGCTGGCCGCCGCCGCACAGCCCGAACCGTCCGGCGTGAGCTGGCCCGTCCCCGCCGAAGCCGTCTCCGAAGAGGCCGGCAAACGCTATCTGGGCTTCGCACACGGAACATCGGGCATCGGCTGCTTCCTCCTCGCCGCCGCGGCCGTCACCCACCGGCCAGAGCACATGGAGCTGGCCGTGGCGGCAGGAGAGCACCTGGTGGCCCACGCCGTGACGGTCGGCCGCGCGGCCCAGTGGCCGGCCCAGGCCACAGACCCGCCCACGGCCCCGTACTGGTGCCACGGTTCGGCGGGCATCGGCTCCTTCCTGATCCGCCTCTGGCAGGCGACCGGGGACGAGCGGTTCGGCGACCTCGCCCGCGGCGCCACACACGCCGTCATGGAGCGCGCCTCCCGCGCCGCCCTCGCCCAGTGCCACGGCCTGGCGGGAAACGGCGACTTCCTCCTCGACATGGCCGACGCCACCGGGGACCCCGCCTACCGCGCGATGGCCGAGGACCTGGCCCACCTCATCGCCTCCGAACGCGCCCACCGTGACAGCCACGTCGTCTTCCCCAACGAGTACGGAGACATCTCCACTAGCTGGAGCGACGGATCCGCAGGAATCCTCGCCTTCCTCCTGCGAACCCGCCACACAGACCCCCGGCACTGGATGACCCAGCAGCCGGGCTGAGCGACAGGGGACTCCTGTCGCAACCCCCTGGCCGACACGAGCCGCCCCGACCGCAAGCACCTGGTGGGCCTGCTGCCCGAGGACCCGGAGACCCTCCTCCCCGAGGGAACACACCTCATCGCCGCC